>USIL01000227.1:0-2837 GCA_900554655.1 uncultured Collinsella sp. | reverse complement strand
TCTGACATATGCTAAAAAAGCTTGCGCGGAACCGCATACACGCTATCCTATTACTGACATATGTCAGATTTGGAGAGAGTATGGCAGGAAGACGCGAAAAATTACGCCGTGTTGGGATCATCCCCGAATATCGCGGCTTTACCCCCGACGGCCTTGCCAGCGGAGACGCCATCGAGATGACGGTCGATGAGCTCGAAGTACTGCGCCTGTGCGACCTGGAAGGCCTCAATCAGGAGGCCGTCGCCCAGCACATGGGCATCGCCCGCGCCACCGTGGCGGCCATCTGCAGCCGCGCACATCGCAAGGTGGGAAACGCGCTGGTCAACGGGCGGGCGCTCGTCATCGAGGGCGGCAATATCGCGTACTCCCCCATCACCGCAACGACGGCCGCATGGCCAGCAAAGGAGGTCGACACCATGAGGGTGGCAACCACGTACGACAACGGCAACATCTTTATGCACTTTGGCCGCAGCGAGCAGTTCAAGATCTACGACATTCAGGATGGCAAGGTACTCAACGCGCAGGTCGTGGGCACCGACGGCACCGGTCACGGTGCCCTTGCGGGCCTGCTCGCCAACGGTGGCGTGGACACGCTCATCTGCGGCGGCATCGGCGGTGGCGCCATCAACGCGCTTGCCCAAGCCGGCATCACGGTGTACGCAGGAGCTCAGGGCAGCTGCGACGCTTGTGTCGAGGCCCTTATCGCCGGAACGCTCGCACAGAACGGCGAGGCCACGTGCGGCTGCCACGGCCATGACCACGACCACGCCCACGAACATGGCGAGTCCTGCAGCTGCCACGGCCATCACGAGCACGAGGGCCACGAGGGCTGCGGCTGCCACTAACGGCACTGCACCGCGAGCTCGGGGCGCGACGCTGAACGCAGCCCAACTATCAAAGCCAACAACAAAGGCCACCCGGTAGCTTCCGAGTGGCCTTTGCCATATCAAGCTGGAATTACAGCCCTATTTCTTATTGCGCATCTGCGCTTCCATCTGGCGCAGCAGGTCCATATCGGACTTAGGACCACCCGTTCCCAGGCCGCCCATGCCGCCCAAGCCCATGGCATCCAGACCGGGAATATTGGGCATGCGCATCTTCTTGCCCTTCTTGCCCTTTTTGCCCTTCTTGCCGCCGGCCTGTGCCTGATTGGCCATCGTGCGCATGCGGCCCATCATCTTGTTCATCTCGCCCCACTGCTTCATAAGGCTATTGACCTCGGTGGGGGTCACACCGGCGCCCTTGGCGATACGCGCGCGACGCTGGCCGTTGATGATGGAGGGACGCAGACGCTCCTCCTTGGTCATCGACATGATGATGGCCTCGTTCTTGTCGAAGATGCCCTCGTCCAGGTTACCGCCCATCTGGTTGAGCGCGCGCTGGCCACCGGGGAGCATGCCCAGGATACCCTTCATGCCGCCCATCTTTTTGACGGCTTTCATCTGGTCGAGCATGTCGTTCATGGTAAAGCCCTCGCGCAGCATGCGCTCGGCAGCCTCGAGCTGTTCGGCATCGGCGGCCTCCTGGGCCTTCTCGATGATGCCGACAACGTCGCCCATGCCCAAGATTCGCTTGGCCATGCGATCGGGATAGAACGGCTCAAGCGAATCGGGTTTCTCGCCCATGCTCACAAACTTGATGGGCTTGCCGGTCACCTGACGCACCGAAAGCGCGCCACCGCCACGGGCGTCACCGTCGAGCTTGGAGATAATCACACCATCAAAGTCGGTGCGCTCAGCAAACGTCGAGACCACGTTGACGATATCCTGGCCGGTCATGGCGTCGACGACCATCAGCACCTGGTCGGGCTTGACGGCCTTCTTGATGTCGACGGCCTCCTGCATCATCTGCTCGTCGATCTGCAGGCGGCCGGCGGTATCGACGATGACCACGTCACGCAGGTGGTCGACGGCCTCCTGGATGGCGCCCTTGGCGATGTCGACCGGATGCTCGCCGTCACCGCGGAAGACCGGCACGCCGATCTCGCCACCGAGCGTGGCAAGCTGGTCGGCAGCAGCGGGACGGTAGACGTCGCACGCGGCGAGCAGCGGCGAGCGGCCCTGCTTCTTGAGCAGGTAGGCAAGCTTTACGGCAGCCGTGGTCTTACCGGAGCCCTGCAGACCCACAAGCATGATGACATTGGGAATGCGGTTGCTAAAGACGAGCTTGCTCTCGGTTGAGCCGAGCATCTCGGTAAGCTCGTCGAGCACGATCTTGACGACGTTTTGCGCCGGCGACAGCGACTCCATGACCTCGGCGGTCATGCAGCGCTCCTTGGTCTTGGCGACGAACTCCTTGACGACCTTAAAGTTAACGTCGGCCTCGAGCAGCGCCATGCGAATATCGCGCATGGCCGAAGTAATATCGGCCTCGGTCAGCTTGCCCTTGCCGCGCAGGCGGTCAAATGTGTCGTTGAGGCGATCGCTCAGGGAATCAAACACTAGTCACTCCTTAGTTGGACTCGCCCACCAGGGCGCGGCAGAAATCTTTGGCATTGAACTCCTGCAGGTCATCGACCTGCTCGCCCACGCCCACGCGCAGGATCGGGAGCTTGAGTTTCTCGGCCACGGCCATGGCGATACCGCCCTTTGCCGTGCCGTCGAGCTTAGTCATGATAATACCGTCCAGGCCCAGAGCCTCGTTAAACTCGAGCGCCTGGTTCAGACCGTTTTGGCCCGTCGCGGCATCGATTACGAGGACGACCGAGACAGGCATGGGGCCGGCAGCCATATTGGCGGCGCGCTTACGCGTCACGTTGACCACTTTGGCAAGCTCGCGCATGAGCTCGGGGCTTGTGTGCAGACGGCCGGCGGTATCGATGAGCACCAGGTCGCTGC
>USIL01000226.1:0-2852 GCA_900554655.1 uncultured Collinsella sp. | reverse complement strand
TAATACGCCTCGCCGCGCGGCTGCTCAATCACAACCTCGCCGCGCGCACCGTCGGCCGGCGTGAGCTTGGTGCGCCCGCCGATACCGTCGTGCGGAATCTTGCCCACAAGCTCCTTGATAATATCCATGGCCTGCGTGACCTCGGCACAACGCACCTGGCAGCGGGCATAGCAGTCGCCATCGCTAGCAACGATAGGCTCAAACGCGGCCAGATCAGCATAGGCGCCGTCGCCAAACATGCGCACGTCGTAATCCACGCCCGAGGCGCGACCGAACGGGCCGACCATCGACAGATCCAGCGCGTCCTTCTTGCTGATCACGCCCACGCCGTGCAGGCGCTCGCCGCAGCTATTGTCGTCCAAAAACGTATGCACCAAGGCCTCGTAGTCAGGATGCATGGCATCGAGCGTCTGGACAATGCCCGCCAGTTCGGAGTCCTCAATGTCGTGTTTAAGGCCGCCGATCTCGTTAATCGAAAGGATCACGCGGCCGCCGCAGGTGCTCTCAAAGATCTTAAGAATCTGCTCGCGTAGGGTCCACGAACGATAGAACAGTGCCTCGAAACCAAAGGCATCGGCGAGCAGGCCCAGCCACAGCAGATGCGAGTGAATGCGCGAAAGCTCGTGCAGAATGGTGCGGATATACTGCACGCGGCCGGGCACCTCGATGTCGAGCATGCGCTCGCAGGCGCTGGCATAGCCGCAGCTGTGGCCCACGGCGCAGATGCCGCAGATGCGCTCGGCGATGTAGCCAAACTGGTGCATATCACGCTTTTCGGTGAGCTTCTCGAGTCCGCGGTGCACAAAGCCGATCTGCGGAATTGCCTCGATGACGCGGTCGTCCTCGATCACCAGGTCCAGATGAAGCGGCTCGGGCAGCACCGGGTGCTGCGGGCCAAACGGAATAACGGAGCGATGTGCCATGGGCCTTACGCCTCCTTTTTCTGCTTGTCGCGGGCGGCCTTGGCGGCAAGCGCCGCGCGGACCTTGGCCGCTTTCTCGGGATCCATGGCGGCGAGCTTTGCCTCCATCTCGGCAGCCTTGAGCGCGGCCTTCGCAGCAGTTTCATCGTGCTGAGCATCGGAGCCGGCAGCCGCAGCGGGCTGAGCGACGGCAGCGCCCGCAGCATCGCCAGCGCCCGCAGTGCCCTCCCCCGCAGCGGCCGTGGCAGCAGCAGCCTTCTCGGCCGCGGCCTTGCGCGCCTTGGCCTCGGCAGCGGCACGGACCTTCATGGCTTTCTCGCGCGCGGCCTTCACCTCGGGCGTGATAACGCTCATGGGCTCGGCGGTCGAGACCTGGTAGAAAAAGCCGTTAAAGTCGACCTTCATGTCAGTAATGGCAAGCCCAAACAGATCGTGTGCCTCGTTCTCAAACGGAAATACCGCCGGATAGTACGAGCTGATGGACGGAATCTCCTGGTACTGATTAATTCCCTCAACCACCAGGTTCTCGATCGCATAGCTGCCGTCCTGCGCAATCTGCTCCTGAGCAACACGAACGTTGATAAACGTATAGACCAGGCGATACGTGCCGTCGTCGACGTTGCGCTCGGCGTGCATTTGCACAAAGCGCGCGCCGACGCCCTTGAGCGCCTGGACATGCGACAGGAGCTCGTCGATCCCGACGGTGGTATAGATAGCCTTTTGCATTACTCGGCCTCCTTTGCAGCGACGGGCGCTGCGGGCTTCTCGGCAGGCGCGTCACCGGCAGCGTCAGTCCCGGCCCCCGCAGCCACAAACCCGTCCTCGCCCAGCTCAACGCCGCCATCCCAGGTAGCAGCGCCGCCCACGGTAAGCGGGTCACCGCCAGCGCGCATCACGGCCTCCTTCTGGTCCAGGATGCCGCACGCCTCCACGATGGCATCGATCACGGTCTCGGGACGAATGGCGCACCCGGGCGCGTACACGTCCACGGGAATCGCGCGGTCCACGCCGCCGATCACGTTGTAGGCATCGCGGAACACGCCACCCGAACACGCGCAGATACCGCAGGCCACCACGCACTTGGGCTCGAGCATCTGGTTGTAGATCTGGCGCACGACGGGCAGGTTCTGGGCATTGACCGACCCCGTCACCAAAAAGATATCCGCATGCTTGGGGTTGCCGGTGTTGACCACGCCAAAGCGCTCCGCATCGAACAGCGGCGTGAGCGAGGCCAGCACCTCGATATCGCATCCGTTGCAGCTCGAGCCGTCATAATGAATAACCCACGGCGAGCGCGACATTTTATGATCCATGGATGCCGCCTCCTAAATAAACACGTCGACGAGGATGGGCATAAGGTTGAGCAGGCCAAACACCAGCGCCACGCCCCATCCGAGCCTAAAGCAGCTGCGCCAGGTGCTGCGTGCGAAGGTGTTATCGATCAGGACCTCGACAAAATACGTCGCGGCCATCACGACCAGGGCTACAACCCAGCTCACGGGGTTGTCCCAAACAAAGAACATGCCCACCCACATCAAAAACAGCACGGTCTCGCACCAGTGCATAAGGGTCATCTTGGCCAGCGTGCCGCCGCTCATCTCGGTGGCGACGCCCTGGACGATCTCCTGATGCGCGTGATGCGAGTACGAAAGGTCAAACGGCGACTTGCGCAGCTTGATGGTAAGCACCGCGAGCAGCGCGAGGAAAATGGGCGCGCTGTACACGATGATGGGAGCCGACTGCCCCGTCACGGCGATGGAATCGAAGCTGTCGGTGGCAAGGTACAGGCCCACGCTCATCAGCAAAACGGCGGGCTCGTAACTCATAACCTGCAGCAGCTCGCGATCGGCGCCGACCTGGGCAAACGGGCTTTGCGTCGAGGCGGACGCCAACACCACAAAGATCGCGGCGAGGGTAACCATAAAGGCGC
>USIL01000225.1:0-2859 GCA_900554655.1 uncultured Collinsella sp. | reverse complement strand
CGTTGGCGGTGTTGGCGCGCAGTTGCTCGGCACGGTCGATGATGTAGACCTTTGCCTTGGCGCGGATGGGCGCCAGGGGCACGTCGTCGAGCAGCTCGCGGGTCTGCGCGATGAGGTAGCCCGTAGCACTTTCGGGCGTGTAATAGTGCACGTCGGGATGCGTGTGCCGAGCAACGCGCACGCAGCTGTCGCATGCGCCGCAGCCGTCCTGCTCGCACAGGAATGCCTGGGCAAGCGCCCATGCGGCGTCGAGCTTGCCGGCGCCGGGCGCGCCCAAAAACAGGTAGGCGTGCGATGCGCGACCGCTGGCGACGGCATTGGTCAAAAAGTCGCGCACGCGCTCTTGGGTGTCGAGCTTGGCCAGCAGACTTGCCTGAGCGGGGGCCATGCTACTCGGCCTCCTGGGCAAGCGCAGCGGTGACGGCGTCCTGGGAAATGTCGAGGCCGTAGGCGCGAACCCGCTCGACCGTCTGCGCGAAGACTTCCTCGATGGACGCGGTCGCGTCGATGAGCTTTACGCGGTTTGGTTCCTCGGCGGCAATGGCGCAAAATCCCTGGTAGACGCGCTCTTGGAAGGCCATGCCCTTAGCCTCCATGCGATCTGCCGCACCACGGGCTGCCATGCGCAGCGCCGCCTGCTCGGGCGTGATGTGGTAGACGAGTGTGAGCGCCGGGTGCGTACCCGCGACGGCCAGGTTGTTGGCATCGCGCACCATCTGACGATCGAGGCCGTCGGCAAACGCCTGATAGCAGGTCGTGGAATCGTAGAAGCGGTCGCACAGGACCACCTTGCCGGCCGCGAGGGCGGGCGCGATAACCTCATGCACTAGCTGGGCACGGGCGGCCTCATACAGCAGCAGCTCGCAAGTGTCGCCCATCGCCGTATTGGCGGGGTCGAGCAGCAGAGCACGGATCTTTTCGCTGATGGCGGTACCGCCCGGCTCGCGCAGGCTCACAACCTGGTAGCCAGCGAGCTCGAGCGCACGGGCAAGCAGGCGCGCCTGCGTAGATTTACCGGCGCCATCGACACCCTCGAGCGTAATGAAGCTATGTTGAGCGGGCACAAAAGCCATGGGCGCAGCCCCTTCCTACAAGGCGCGTAAATGCAGATATATCAACCAAGCCATGATACCCCAGTGCTCGGTGCGTCCCCAATGGCTAAAGGTGCCTTTCCAAAGTTGCGGTGAAATAGGGACTGATTGAAGCTCTGAGACCGCCAAACAGTCCCTATTTCACCGCAACTTATGATGGGGAATTTTGGACGCTGGGTATAATCGTCGTATTGCATTGAAATGTGGCGAAAGGAGTGGCAATGTCTCGGTATTGCGCCTCGTGCGGCAAGCTTCTTGCAGATAATGCCAAGTTCTGCACCTCGTGCGGTGCACCCGTTGAGCAAACAACCGCGAGCGATAGCCAGCCCGCTTTTGAGCAGACCGGCTCCCTTGATGCGCCGCAAGCCAAGGCGGACGACCCCCTCGCCTATCGCCCCGACCCCGCCGCAAGCCCCGCGGCCGTCGAGACCACGCAGCGCATACCCATCGCGAGCGGCTCGCCCCAACAGCAGCCGGCTCCCGCATACGCGCCCGCTTCGCCACAGACCCCCGCTCCCAAAAAGAGCGGCGCCGGGCCGCTTATCGCCGTTATCGTTGTGCTGGTGGCGATCATCATCGCCCTGGTCGTTTTCTTTGTGATCAAGCCTTTCGACAGCGCCGCCACGCAGACGACTGCCGAGGTAGCTAAGCTGCACCATGACGTCGACGACGATGACCTAAAGCCTCTCGGCGATCCCAACAGCCTGTACGACGATGATGACGATGACGACGAGGATGGCGGCGAAGCAACGCTCTCCGAGCAGAACCTCTACCGTCGCCTGAGCGAATACTACGACTTGCTCGAAGACCTCGACAACTACGTCCGTGGCTGCGCGCAGAACTTCAACGGCAGCTATCTGGAAGAGGATCGGACCACCCGTCAAAATCTCGCCGACGTCGCCGAGCGCACAGAGGACACCATCGAGCAGTATTACGACATCGTCGAGGACCTAGACGTCCCGACGAGCTCCAAGAACTATAGCTCCTGGAAGGACATCATCGCCCTGTACGACGACCTGGATCACCGCATTGACGCAATCTGTGATGCCTGGGAGATCAGCCTGAAATACGCCAAGCCTGCGGACCACAAGAATGAGATCGTGGCGCCGCTGTCGCGCGACAACGTGGCGGGCACCAATGACAATAAGTATCGCCTAGACTTTGAGGAGCGCTATCCCGGCGCCAAACCCGTCGAAGTGAACTAGCGCTTTGTCGTTCCCGAGCCGGCAGTTAGGGACGTTCCTAAACTGCCGGCAGAAAAGGAACGTCCCTAACTGCCGGTCAAAAAAAACGAGCGAGGATCGTGGGGTCCTCGCTCGTTTTTTAGGCAATGTTTCGACCGCGCCGTTACTTGTCGGAGGCTACTTTCTTGGCAGTCGACTTCTTCGCGGTCGTCTTCTTGGCGGCAGTGGCTTTCTTAGCCGTCGTCTTCTTGGCCGCCGTCGTCTTCTTGGCCGTGCTCGCCTTAGTCGTGGTCTTGCGGCCGCGGGCGGGCTTCTTCTCCTTGGTCGGGCAGTCCATGTTCACGCAGATGCGCCACGGGCCGCGCGCCGTGTTGACCACCACGATGGGGGCGCCGCACTCGGGGCAGGTCTGCGGCAGCGGGTGTACCGTGTGGCCGCAGTGGTGGCACAACAGTGCCTGCTGCGGCTTGTGATATACGAGCGGCACGCTGCAATTCGGACATTTCAGCACATGGCCGCAGGTGGTGCACATGCCGATGGTGCGGTAGCCGCGGCGGTTGAGCAGCAGGATGGTCTGCTTGCCC
>USIL01000224.1:0-2866 GCA_900554655.1 uncultured Collinsella sp. | reverse complement strand
CACAGCACGGTGGCATAGAACGGCGTGAACGACTTGTACTTGAGAATGACTTCGATCATCCACAGGGCGCAGATGGTGGCGACGGCAACAAGGCGGCGGCGCAAGACGTAGTCCAAGCAGCGTAGGTACGCCAACACACCCCAGATTGAAAACGCAATTGCGGCGACAAGCAGCGGGAGAGAGCTCGAGTGGACGAGCGCATCCACGACCTCTTCGGACACCTCGCTATAGGCGGGCACGGCGTTGGAAAGCTTGGGGTCGGAGGCAAACAGCGCCGGCAAGACTGCCAAAAGCATGAGGAACAGCGCGGTAATGGCGCCGGCGATAGCAAAGACGCGGTGACGGTACACCTGATGTGTTATACCAACAAGGAATCGCGGCATGGCGAAGAGCCTGCCGCCCCTGGGATCCGCCACGGGTGCGGATCGGGCGGCCGCGTGGCCGATATGTCGCTCGCGGGTACCCATAGTGCTTTTAGTGTACCGACAGGCGGGCCCAAAAAGCGGGCCACATGTCCCAAAATCCGCCGACGGCAAAGGGTGTCCCCAGTCGCCACTCATTTAAGTGCGTCCCCAATGAGTGCTTTCACTTCTTAACAAAACGCCCGGCGGGCATTAACTGCTCGCCGGGCGTTTTGGTTAGGAGGCTATGGTTGTTGGGAAGCCTTAGGCCAGGTCCTCGCCGTTCGTCTCGATGACGTGTTTGTACCAGTCGAAGCTCTTCTTTTTGGAACGCTTGAGGGTGCCGTTGCCGGCGTCGTCGCGGTCCACATAGATAAAGCCGTAGCGCTTGGACATCTCGCCCGTGCCGGCAGACACCAGGTCGATCGGGCCCCAGGTGGTGTAGCCCAGCAGGTCAACGCCGTCCTCGGTCACCGCATCGCGCATCGCGGCGATATGCTGGCGCAGGTAGTCGATACGGTAGTCGTCGTTGATGGAGCCGTCCTCCTCGACAACGTCCTTGGCGCCCAGACCGTTCTCGACCACAAACAGCGGCTTCTGATAACGGTCGTACAGGTCGTTGAGGGTGATGCGGAAGCCCAGCGGATCGATGGCCCAGCCCCACTGGCTCTCCTGCAGGTAGGGGTTCTTGGCGCCGGCGAAGGCGTTGCCCTGGGTGCGCTCGACATCGGGGTTATCGGCACCGGCGGAGCAACGGGTGCTGTAATAGCTAAAGCTGATGAAGTCGACGGTGTTGGCGGCCAGGATCTCGCGGTCCTCATCCGTCATGCCCACATCGATGCCCAAACGCTCGAGCTTCTTGACGGCATAGGCCGGGTAGTAGCCGCGGCTCTGAACGTCGACGAAGAAATAGTTGCTCTGGTTGTCAATCTGCGCTTGGCGCACATCGCCCGGACGGCAGCTGTAGGGGTAGTAGCTACCTGCGGCAAGCATGCAACCGATCTTGACCTCAGGGTCGATCTCGTGAGCGATCTTGGTTGCCCAAGCGCTGGCGACGAGCTCGTTGTGGGCGGCCAGGTACTCGACGGCCTCCTTGTTCTCGCCCTCCTCAAAGACCAGACCGGCACCCATAAACGGCAGGTGCAAGATCATATTGATCTCGTTGAAGGTAAGCCAGTACTTTACCAGGCCCTTGTAGCGGGTGAAGATCGTGGTCGCGAGGTTCTTGTAGAAGTCGATGAGCTTGCGGTTGCGCCAGCCGCCGTACTCCTTGATGAGGTGAATCGGGCAGTCGAAGTGCGTGATGGTCACGAGCGGCTCAATGCCGTGCGCCTGACACTCGCGGAACACGTCCTCGTAGAAGGCCAGGCCGGCCTCGTTGGGCTCAGTCTCGTCGCCGTTGGGGAAGATGCGGGTCCAGGCCAGGCTCATGCGGAAGGTCTTAAAGCCCATCTCGGCAAAGAGGGCGATGTCCTCCTTGTAGTGGTGATAGAAATCGATGCCGGTCTGCGCGGGGTAGTAATAGCCGTCCTCGAAGTCGAGCATCTTGCGCTGGCCGGAGACCACCGCATAGCGCTCGGGGCCGTGCGGCGCCACGTCCACGTTGGCCAGGCCGCGGCCATCCACGTCGTAAGCGCCCTCGCACTGGTTGGCAGCCGTCGCGCCGCCCCACAGGAAGTCTTTACGGAAAGCCATGCATCAATCCTTTCACACGCTGTTTGTCGTGGTTTCAGTATCCCCGTAAGCAGCGCGCTACTCAACGGCAACGACGCAGGCCGACACTTCTTTTCGCACACGGCGGCCCGGCAGCCGCCCCTGCCTGACACTTTCTGATACCGCCGCCCCAAACCACCACAAAGGGGACAGGCACCTTTGTGGTGGTTTGGGGCGGTTTGTCTCGATCTGTAACAGGCAGGCAGCCAAAACCGGGCTTGGTGTTACAGATCGAGATTTTCGGGCAGCCCCCCGCAGTTTGTCTAAATCTGTAACAGGTAGAGACGATTTAGCCCGCTAGATGTTACAAATCGAGACGGAAGATGCTAGTCACAGGCGATGTCGAGGTTCTTGCCGACGAGGCCCACGTAGCCGCCCTCGGCAGCCTTGGGACTATCTGCGTGGCAGAGAACCCACTTGTCGGCCTTCCAGTAGCAGTAGCTGTCACCGGCGGCAGGCATGTCGGCTGCGGCCTCGGGGCGCGGGCCATTGGTGCCCGCCGGCAGCGCAACCATCACCTGGAAGCCGCCGTCGTCGACCATGCACGGCGTGTAATGGAGCGTCGTGGCGTAGACCTCGACGAGCGTACCGGCCGGCGCGCGGAATGCCTTGACCTGCGCGGTATCGAGCTTGCCGTCGACGATTTGCTCACGCTTGGCCAGCAGCAGGATAAAGTCGCGGGCGCCCAGGTTGAACTCGCTCGCGCGGTGATACTCCAGGCAGTTGAGCTTCGTGTTATGGTCGTTGCACCA
>USIL01000223.1:0-2954 GCA_900554655.1 uncultured Collinsella sp. | reverse complement strand
CTACCACGATCTGATCCGCGCCGGTGATGGTGCTGAGGCGGTGGGCGATGACCAGTACGGTCTTTCCCGCCACCAGCTTGCCCACGGCCTGCTGGACCACGGCCTCGTTCTCGGGGTCTATGTAGGCAGTCGCCTCGTCCAGCACCACAATGGGCGCGTCCTTGAGCATGGCCCGGGCGATGGCGATACGCTGGCGCTCGCCGCCGGACAGCTTGGAGCCGTTCTCGCCGATCATGGTGTCATAGCCCTGCGGCATGCGGCTCACAAACTCGTCGCAGTTGGCGGCACGCGCGGCAGCAAGCACTTCCTCATCGGTGGCATCGCGACGACCAAGACGGATGTTTCCCATCACCGTGTCGTCAAAGAGCAGCACGTCTTGGAACACAATGGCGTAGTCGCGCAGCAGCACCTCGGGATCCACGCTCGCAACATCCACGCCGCCCACGGTGACCGTGCCTTCGGTGGCGTCCCAAAAGCGCGCGGCCAGGCGGCTCACCGTGGACTTACCGGAGCCCGAAGGACCGACCAGGGCCGTGACCTCGCCTTCCTTGGCGGTAAAGCTCACATCGGTAAGAACTTTCTCGCCGGCGCGGCCGTCCTCGCCCGCACCATAGCCAAATGCCACGTGATTGAACACCACATCGTGGCCTACGGGCTCAAACTGCTCGCTGCCCCGCGCCACAGGCTCTTCCATGATGGAACGCATGCGCTTGGCAGACGACTCGGCGGCAAACAGCTCGGACATTAACATTAACGCCTGGTCAAAGGGCGCATAGATACGGCTCACCATAAGCAGGAAGGCAAACAGCACCAAAAAGTCGACCTGCCCGGAGGCGACCATCGCGGCACCCGTGACCAGCGTGGTGGCAATGCCCAGACGCAGGATGGCAAAGGCGGAGTTAACCAAAAGCCCGTTAGCGAGCTCGCCCTTGGTGGTCTCACGCTCCTCGGCATCGATCACGACGTTGAGCCCCTCAAGATAATGGGCCTCCTGGTTGGTGGCGCGGATCTCGCGAACGCAGTCGAGCGTCTCTTGAATAGCCTCGGTAACCTTGACCTTCTCGGCGCGCACGCGATCGAACACCGGAGTCATGGGGCCGCGTGTTAGATACAGCACGGCAAAGGCCACGGGAACGCTCCAAAACGCCGCGATCGCCAGCTGCCAGCAAAAGAACAGCGATGCCACGAAGACAATGGCGCTTGCGATGATGGCACCCCAAAGCTCTCCCAGCACGTGGCTGTAGGCGTGCTCCATGGCTTGGACGTCGCCCATGATGGTCTCGGTTAAATCGGCCAGATCACGACGACCAAAAAACGACAGCGGCAGTTTGCGCAAGCGCTCGGCAATCTCCATACGCTGATTGCCGCACTCCTCGTAAAAGATGCAGTAGGTGTAGTAATACTGCTGCCAGTTAGAGGCAAAGAGCAACACGAAAAAGACCAGGAGACCGCCCACGATCGGCACGGCATCCGGCAGGTCAGCCCCGCTGACGAGATGCTCGACAAAGCCGGCCATAACCAGGAATAAAAAGCCCATGCCGGCCATGGTAATGAGATTGGTGAGCGTGGTCCAGAAAATGCCGCGTTTTACGCCGGCGACGCCTTTATCGGATAGGAAATACTTCTTTTGGAATGAGGCGAACATTTAGGCCTCGCCTCCCTTCGTGACAGCGGCATCCGAGGTCGCAGCAGTAATCTTCCAGCTCGCGGCCTGTTCGTATTCGGCCCACATCTTGGCATACAGACCATTTTGTGACAGCAGCTCGGCATGGGTACCCGACTCCTGCACGCTGCCCTGGTTGAGCACCACGATTTGGTCTGCGCCCACTACAGTCGAGAGTCGGTGCGCAATCATAATGACCGTGCGACCCGCTGCCAGCTTGCTAAAGGCGCGCTGGATGAGCGCCTCGTTCTCGGGATCGGCAAACGCCGTGGCCTCATCGAGCACCACGATAGGCGCGCCTTTAAGGATCGCGCGGGCAAGTGCCACGCGCTGGACCTCGCCGCCCGAAAGATATGCTCCGCCGGCACCGAGCATGGTATTGATGCCCTGTGGGAGCTTGGCCACAATGTCGTCGCACTGAGCTGCGGAGAGGGCCGCACGCACTTCGTCTTCAGTGGCCGTAGGCTTGGAGGCGCGCACGTTATCGGCAAGTGTTTGCCGGAACAGCTGGTTGGTCTGGAACACAAAGGCGACCTGATCCATAAGCTCGTGCGGATCCATATCGCGAACGTCCACACCGCCTACGAGCACTCGACCCGAGGAGACATCCCAAAAACGCGGGATCAGGCTTGCGCAGGTTGACTTACCGCCGCCCGAGGGACCAACCAACGCAAGGGTGCTACCTGCGGGAACGCTAAAGCTCACATGATCGACGGCAGGCGCCTCAGCACCCTCGTAGGTAAAGCTCACGTCCTCAAAGCGCACATCGCTGCCAGCGGGGTGCTTGGGTTGAGCGGGCACGGAGAGCTGCTTGGAATCCATAACGCTTCGGATGCGAGCCAGCGAATCAGCACTCATCTGAGACGCCTCGCCCACAAACATGAGCTTGGTCATGGCCGTCGGCACCACGGCCGAAAATATCGCGTAAAACGTGAAGTTGGCCATAAAATGCGCGAAGTCCGTCTCGCCCGGCGCCAACAGCAACGCCACGGGCAACAGGAATGCCACAAGACCATTGAGCGCGGTAAGATTGAGTACCTGCGGACCTCGGCAGAACGTGCCCGCATAGTTTTGCGCCATATCGGCGTATTCGGCGATCGCATCGTGGAAGGCCTTAAAGGAGTAGACCGTCTGCTGAAACACCTTGACCACGGGAATACCGCGTACGTATTCGGTGCCGGTCTTGTTCATCTTGACCAGCGCTCCCATGTAGGCCTTCATGAACTCGGCGCCTTTGCCGCTCATCATGGTGGCCATGGCGCCAAACGAAATGGCCACCGAGATGAGGCAT
>USIL01000222.1:0-2963 GCA_900554655.1 uncultured Collinsella sp. | reverse complement strand
GCGGCGCTCCTCGGCGTCGCCCGCGTCGGCGGCGGCGCGATGGGCCTTGTTGACGTTAAAGACCTCGTCGTGCTTGCGCCACGGACCGACGGACTCGCCAAAGCTCATCTTAAGGCCGGCGATAAAGCCGCCGAGCCAGCCGATCGGCGCAAACTGCACCAGCGGGAACAGCGAGAACACCCAGGTCAGCAGGACGACTGCCGCCGCACCCGCAAAGTTGGCAATCCAGTAGTCGCGCTTGGTGATCACGCGCTTTTCGCACGCCCACTGGCCGCACAAAAAACCGATGTAGATCGCAAAGAGAAAGAGCGCCAGCGCAAGCACCACGAACGTCCAGCTCATGGGCGTTACTCCTCGTGATGGTGGCCGCAGCAGCACTCGTGGCCGTCGTCATGGCCGTGGCCGCCGCAGCACTCGTGGCCCTCGTCGTGGTGGTGGCCACAACCGCACTCGTGATCGTCGCCATGCTCGCCGCAACCGCAGCCTTCCTCGTGAGCACCATGCTCCTCGGGACGATACTGCGACCAGTCCAGACCGGCGGCGATGGCGTCGGCCTCCTCCTTATAGAGGACCGTGACGGCCTGGGTACCCAGCTTGGCACCACCGATGGCGTCGAGCATGTCGTAGAGCGTAAAGGCCACGTCGGCACCGGGCAGCGCAAGCTCGCGGTCGTCGGCATAGGCGAGCGCCAAGCGCAGGTCCTTGATGAAGTGCTCGACCATAAAGCCGGGCTTGTAATCGCCGTCGAGCGCCTTGGGCGCCAGGCTCTCCATAGCGCCGGACTTGCCGGTGCCGCCCAGGATCATCTGACGGGTCTTTTCCAGATCGAGGCCGCTCAGCTCGGCAAATGCCATGGCGTCTGCCATGCCGACCATGCAGGCGCCCAGCGACACCTGGTTGGCGAGCTTGGCAGCCTGGCCCTTGCCGGCGCCGTCAAAGCAGCAGATGGTTGCCGCAAAGGTGGAAAGGATGTCGCGGACCGGGGCGATGTCGTTCTCGGTAGCGCCCACGATAGCTGTGAGCGTGCCGGCGATAGCTCCCGACTCGCCGCCGGTGACGGGGCAGTCAAACGCCATGCGGCCGGAAACCTGGGCGGCCTCGGCAATGTCGCGCGCCAGCTCGGGCGAGCTCGTGGTGAGGTCGATCAGGACCGCGCCGGGCTTAGTGCACGCGAGCAGGCCGTCGCCCGCCAGGTAGAGCTCCTCGACCTCGGAGGGATAGCCCACCATGGTAAAGACAACGTCGGCGTTCGCCGCTGCATCTGCCGGCGTATCAGCCCAGACGGCGCCGCGCTCAACGAGCGCTGCAGCCTTGGACTTGGTGCGGTTGTTGACCGTGACGGGATAGCCAGCGTCCAGAATGTGGCCGGCAATGGGGGCACCCATAATTCCGGTGCCGATAAATGCGACAGAGAGCTTGTTTGCCATGAAACCTTTCCTTTTGGGTTGGGTGTTATTACCAGGTTGAATACTCGGTGCCAGCGTTTGGGCTGTGAGTCGAGGGCGATTACGGACGCAGCGCTTGCCTACTGACCGCGCACGCGGCGGGCGATACGGTCGGAAAGCGACGCCTTGTCGGCGCGGTTCTTACCCCAAAACGCGCAGGCCACCATGCCGGGGCCCACGTGCGAGCCAATGGTGGGACCCACGGAGCTGCGAATGATCGTGACGTCGGCGCAGCCCTCCTCCTTGCGAATGGCGGCTTCGAGCCAGTCGCCGTCCTTTTCGGCATCGGCCGTCATGATCGCGATGGGCATGGTGCGGTCGGGCACGTAGTTCTCGCGGAACGACTTGAGGATGGACTTGAGCGCCTTCTTGCGGCCGCGGTTGACGCCGATCAGCGACAGCGAGCCGGCCAGGTCGTAGGAGAGCTCGGGCTTGACGTCGAGCTTTGCCGTGAGCTGCGCCGCCGCGGGCGGAATGCGGCCGCCGGCAGCCAGCGCATCGAAGCTCTCGAGCGTAAAGTAGCCGTGGACGTAGGTCTTTGCCTCGTTTGCCCAATCGACCAGCTGCTTGGCGGTCAGTCCCGCCGAACGCTGGCGCACGGCCTCGAGCGCCAAGAGCGCACCGGTCGCGCAGGGCAGAGCGTTGTCGACCACGTAGAGCTCAAAGTTGGGATACTCGGCGCGCACGACATCTGCCGCCTGGCACGCGGAGTTGTAGCTCGACGACAGCGCTGAGGTAAAGCACAGGTAGACCGTGGGCGTGCCCTCTTTGGCGCACTCGGTAAAAAACTCGATATAGCGACCGAGCGACACAGCCGAGGTGGACACGCGGGCACCGGCGCGCATGCGGTCGTAGAACTCCTTAGGGCTCATGCTCGACCAGATGTCGTCTGTGCGCTCCTCGCCATCGATAATGAAAGGGAAACCCAGGATATCGACATCGAGGTTCGCGGCGACCTCGGGGCTAAAGTCGCAGCAGGTATCGACGACGATGCGGCAACGGTTCGAATGACCGGCGGATACGGCCTTGTCCATCAAAGCGACTCCTTACGTAAAAAGGCGGCCACCCGCATGGGATGGCCGCCAACCGTTAACTCATGCAAGTTAACGTATTTTACTCGTCAAGTGTTTCGATGCGGGGCTTGATGATGCCATATCCACCATTCTTACGGTGATACACCACATTGATGAGGCCAGTCGTCGCGTTCTCGAACACGTAGAAGTCGTGGCCGAGCAGATCTGTCTGCACCAGCGCCTGCTCCTCAGTCATCGGGGTGACGTCGATAACCTTCTCGCGGACGAGCAGGTCGTCCTCTTCCTCGGGCAGCAGCAGGTCGGCCAGATCCTCAACGCGCTCGACCGGTGCGACATCCGCGGCGCTGGCACCGCCCTGGCGGTTGTCCACAACCTTGGTCTTGAACTTGCGCAGCTGGCGGGTGACCTTATCGGCGGAGAGGTCGATGGCGGCGTACATATCTGCACCGTGCTCGGCAACGCGAATCACCGAACCACGGGCACG
>USIL01000221.1:0-2976 GCA_900554655.1 uncultured Collinsella sp. | reverse complement strand
CACTCATTGGGGACGGACTTAAATGAGTGCCTCGCCGCCTGGCAGCTAGGGACGTTCCTTTCCTGCCGGCAGCTGGGGACAGTCCTTGCCAGCACAGCCGACGAGCCGGCGAGTCAGCAAAGACCGTCCCCGATGACTAGTCGTTTAAGAACGTCCCCAATGACCAATAAGGGGTTACTCCTGCACTTTGAGGGCCTCGGCCAGGCTCACACGCTTGATGGAGCGCGTGTGCAGCAGTGCCACGACCAGGTAGGTTGCAAAGCCGATGCCAACACATGCCGCCATGGACCAAGCGGGCACGTAGATCTCGATATTGCCGTTGTAGACGAGCAGCATCGAGCGGAAGATGGCCGGGAGCGAGCCGATGATCACGGGCAGGCTCAGCACGAGCGACACCGCCACGCACAACGTGATCGAGCGGATGTACAGATGCGAGATCTCGCTATCGCGATAGCCAAAGACTTTCATGTAGCTGATCGAACGGGCACTGTGGTCGATCACAGCCTTGGTCAGCAGGTACATAAACAGCAGGAAGATAAACACCGCGAGCCCGACCATCATGCCGATCATTTTGCTCATCATGCCGATGAACTGGTCACCCACGGCGCGCATGTCGTCGGGCGTGGTGTCGCCGGCAAAGTAACGGGCATCGAGGTCGAGCTTCTCGTCGCTCACATAGCCGTTAAAGTAGGCGGCATCGTTGCCGAACAGCTCGTTAAAGTCGTCGATGCTCATATAGACATTCATATCCGACTTAGAGCCCCAGGCACAGTCCTTGCCAACGTACCCAAAGGAATAATTCTTGCCCTCGTACTTGTCGCGAAGCTTAACCTTCTGGCCCTCGCTCCAGCCAAACTTGTCGAGCAAGCCGCCGCCAAAGACGACGTGTCCGTCGCCGACATCCAGCCCTTTCCAGTAGCGCGAATCGGATGAAATGCCGTAGACGGAAATCGTCTCCTCGCCATTTCCGTCGCCGCGGTCGTATTGCAACTGGTAGACGGCGTATTTCTCGGCCTGCGCGATTGTGCCTGCACCGTTGTCGATCGTGTTGACCGGGTGAATGTCGTCGTTGTCGGTGTCGATCTTAGAGGCCTTGTCGATCAGGTCGATAGCCTCGTCGCGGTTGCAGCCGAGGGCATCGGCAAGGTCATCGAGGCGCGCATAAAGCGCATCCTTCTTGTCCTGGACCTTGGCAAGCGCATCCTGCGCCGCGGCAAGGCTCTCGGCAGACGGAGCGCTGGTCGCGGCATCGGCTGCCGCCTGCGCCGCATCGGCCGCGTCGTCAAGCTCGTCATCGGCATCTTGGGCGGCGGAAAGCAGCGCGCCGTCAACCGACTGCAAGCGCTCGAGTGCCGACCACTGCTCACGCTCCTCGGCAGTGCCCTCGAGCTCCAGCGGAGCCTTGAGCGTGTACTGGTGCTCGGCGACCAGGCTTGTCTCGAGGTTGTCGGCGTAGTGCGTCATCGTGGGCAGAATCGCCAGGCCAAAGAGCAGCAGCAGCGAGGCAAACGCGATGCCCACGAAGAGCGTGGCGAAGTTGCCCAGATTGCGCAGGAAGATACGCAGGCGGAAGCGTAAGACAAAGCCCATGCGCTCCGGCAGCTGCAGGCCACGCTTGGTGCCAGACTTGCCGCTCGCCTCGTGGCGAAGAAACTGCAACGGCGTCTTGCCCATCTTGCGAAGCAGACCCGCCAGCGTGATGAGGATGAGCGCAGCGGCGGGAACCACGGCGCACTTCACAAAGATCCCCCAGCTCCAGTACACCTGGAAGGGAGGCAGGCTGTACGAACCGTAATAGAGGCTGCGCATGGGCTCGGTAAAGAACACAACGCCGAGCGCGGTGCCCAAAAGCGCCGCGATCACGCCCACGGTAGCGGGAAGCGCAAGGTAGTGCAGGACGATCTCGCGTCGACGATAGCCGCTGGCGAGCAGCGTGCCGATGATGGCGCTCTCCTCCTCGATGGTGGCGTCGGTAAGGACCACAAAGACGAACGCCATGATCACGATGATGATGTCGAGCAGCGTCATCCACATCATGGAGTCGCCGTCTACGTCGTCGCGCGCATAGCCAATGCCCTGGTTGGAATCGGCATCGATCAGATCGTCCACGCGCGCATCGGCGTCGGTCAGCGCCTCGACCATATCCTGCTCCGCATCGATGCGATCTGCAGTGGAGAGATCGCGATCGGTAAAGGTAAAGGAATAGGTGTAGGCGGGCGCGCCGCCAGCGTCCTCGAGCGCGGCAAAGCCGGCGTCGCTGATCTCGGCCACGCCATAGGTGATGGTGTTCACCGTAAAGTCCGAATTGTTGAGGAACAGCGCCTGGCTATCGGGCTGGGTCATGATGCCGCAGATGGTGTAGGTGCGACCCTCGAGCTCGACCTTATCGCCCACGGCGAGGTCGTTGTTGGTGGCGAAGACACGGTCGATTGCCACCTCATCGTCCGTTTTGGGCTCCTTGCCCTCACAGTAGGACGCAATGTCCACCTTAGCGCGGTGCGCATAGGTGCGCAGCGTGCGCTTGGTGCCGTCGTCGCCGGCGGTCTTTTTGATGATGGCGTCGATGGAGAAATTCTTATAGAGCGTGACGCCGCCGACGTCACTGGCAACATCCTCGGCGGCCTTGAGTTGATCGTCGGTAGCCTCGAAGAAGGTGGTCACGCGGCCGTCCTCAATCGTGTACGCATCACGCATGTCGTCGATAAGGCAGCCGATGGAATGCGCTGCGAGCAAAAAGCCCGAGGTGAGAGCGATGCTTCCGCACATAAGCAAAAAGATGCCCAGGTACTTGCCGATATTGCGGCGCAGCTCGCGCGGGAGACGTTTTGCGAGAGGTGTCATGGCGCCGCCTACCAATCGAGCTCGGCGGCCGCGACGGGCGCATCGTTGAGCTCATCCTCGACGATGCGCCCGTCGCGCAGGCGCAGCACGCGATTGGCCATGCGCGCGATGGCGGCATTGTGGGTGACAATGATG
>USIL01000220.1:0-2990 GCA_900554655.1 uncultured Collinsella sp. | reverse complement strand
GGCCGACAGGGGGTATGCGGCAAAAGTTAGGCCATGAGCAGGCCGGTCTCCGCGACGTTCTTGTACCAGTACGCGCTTGCCTTGGGATAGCGCTTCTGGGTCTCAAAGTCGATGTAGAACAGGCCGTAACGTTTGTTATAGCCGTTGGTCCAGGAGAACTGGTCCTGCAGCGACCACACAAAGTAGCCGTCGACGTTCACGCCGCCGTCGATTGCCTTGAGGATCCACGCGAGATGCTGACGCATATAGTCGATGCGAGGGGCGTCGTCGATAAAGCCGTCCTCAAAGTCGTCCTTATAGCCCATGCCGTTCTCGGTGATATAGATCTTCTTGTAGTTGGGGTAATCGTTCTTAATGCGCAGCAGCAGATCGTACAGGCCCTCGGGATAGATGATCCAGTCCCAATCGGTGGTGGGTACGCCTTCGCGCACGCATGACTCGCCCACGCCCTTGAGGAACCAGCGCGAGGAGCCCTTGTCGCCGGTGCCATTGTGGTTGATGTCGTTTTCGCCCTCGGCGGCACGCAGGAACTGGCACTTGTAGGTGTTGACGCCCAGGCAATCGTTGTAGGGGAGCGCGGCGGTCAGCGCGGCGATGTCCTCGTCGCGGACGTCGAGCTCGCCGCCGGCGATATGGGCCAGCTTGGTCGCAGCCTCCATGGTGTCGGCTGCATAGTGGCCGCGGAAGGTGGCGTCGAGTACCCAGCGGTTGTTGATGACGTCGGCCATGCGAGCTGCCTCGCAGTCGGCGGCGTTGTTGGGGTCGAGGGGATACTTGGGCTCCAGGTTCTGGACAATGCCGATCTCGCCCTCAAAGCCGCCTTCATGGAAGGCGACGACGGCCTTGGCGTGGGCCACCATCATGTTGTGCATGAGCTGGAAAGCCTTGTCCAGGCGATACTTCTCGCCGTGCGGCCAGTTGCCGACGATAAAGCTGCCCTCGGCGGTCGCGGGAATCTCGTTAAAGGTAAACCAGTGCTTGACCTCGGTGAACTCGGCAAAGCAGAACTTGGCGTACTCGACAAAGGCGTCGATCGTCGTGCGCGTCAGGAAACCCTCATCGCCGTTCTGGTAAAAGGCCTCGGGCGTATCGAAGTGATCGAGCGTGACATAGGGGATAACGCCAGCTTTGTTGCAGGTGGCGAAAAGCTCGTGATAGAAAGCGACGCCCTCGGGGTTAATCTCGCCGGTGCCACTGGGGAAGATACGGCTCCAAGCGATGGAGACGCGAATACCGTTGATGCCGAAGCGCTGGCACAGGTCGATATCGACCGGATACTTGTTGTAGAAATCGCTTGCGGGGTCGGGGGAGAAGCGACCCTGGGCAGCCAGGAAATCGTCCCAGGGCACTTTGCCCTTGCCGTGCGTGCGGGTCTCGCCTTCAACCTGGTAAGCGGCGGTGGCGCCGCCAAATACAAAGCCGTCGGGGAACTGCATGGGGTTGGTCATGAGTCATCCTTTCTGTGGGATTCGAATAGGGAGGGGTGCCCGAACTGGGGATCCGGGCACCAACAGAGGGAGGAAACTAGTCGAGGTTCTCGCGGAGCCACTTGATGGCGCCAGCGGGATCGCGGGTAAGGTCGATATATTTCTTGCCGCGCGGGGCGAGCAGCTTAATGCCCAGGCGATCGGTGTCGGCCTTCATGTCGTTGTAGTAGCTACGGACCTGCGGGGCAAGCACGATAACGTCGTACTGATCCATGATGGCAGTGTGCTGACCATAGGCGCCTGCGGAGGAAGCGATGTTCTCTCCGGTCTGTGCCGCACCTTCCTTGATGGCGTTGGCGAGCATGGCAGAGGTGCCGGCGCCGGCGCACAGGACGAGGACCTTCAGGCCATCGACATCCTTCTTGGCGGATGCATCGGCAGCGGGCTCGGGCTGATCGGCGACAGGCTTGCTGTCGGCGGCAGCGGCGGTCGGCTCGACGGAAGCGGTAGTCTGCTCGACAGCGGGCGCAGGGGCGTTGGCGGCGATGGAAGCGGCGCCATTGGACTCAAGACCCAGCTCGGCGGCGCGCTCGGCCTCCTGGTCGCAGAGCAGCTTATCGTATGCCTTTAAGAACGGCAGGTAGATGATGGCGTCCAGCAAGATGATGATCGCGACAAATACCAGGGCAATAAGCTGGAAGTTCGTGGTGATGAAGATGCCGATGGGGGCGGGGGTGGCCCAAGGCACCACGAAGGAGAAGCCGTTCATGCCCACGTTATCGATAAAGAACTTGGCAACACTCACGTTGACGCAGCCGGCGGCAACAAAGGGGACGAGCATGTAGGGGTTAAGGATCATCGGCGCCCCAAAGAGCAGCGGTTCGTTGACGGCGAAGGCAACAGGAACAATCGAGGCCTTACCGACGGCTTTGAGCTGCTTGGACTTCATGAAGAGAATCAGTAGAAGCGGCACGATGAACGTGGCGCCGGTGCCGCCGAACTCACCCACGAGCGACATGTTAAAGGTGAGGGAGTGGGCGGGGTGACCACCGGCCAACAGAACCTGCAGGTTCTCGGCCTGGTTGGCAAGACGGATGGGGTCGATGCCTGGCTGGACGATCGAGGGGCCGTGGACGCCGATGAACCAGAAGAACGCGGTGGCTGCCTGGATAAGGATAAGGCCAGGATAGGTTTCTGCAGCGGTAAAGAGCGGGGAGAGCAGTTTGATAAGCAGCTCGGAGAACGGAACGCCCATGAGGTTGCGCACGACGACATCGATGATGCCGCAGATGATGACAGCGCCACCGAAGGGGATGATGTCGCGGAAGTTCTGAGCGATGGCGCCCGGGACTTCCTTGGGCAGCTTAATGGTCAGATCGCGCGAGACGCAGAATTTGTAGACCCACACGGTAATGAACGCGGCGATATAGGCCGAGAACAGACCGCGCGTGCCCATGCTGGTGCAGTCGAAGACCGAAAGTTCGGAGCCGTTGAGCTTGGTGGTGAACTGCGTAACAGCGAGCAGCAGCATGCTGCACTGGGCGGCAACCATGGTGGAGCCGT
>USIL01000219.1:0-3026 GCA_900554655.1 uncultured Collinsella sp. | reverse complement strand
TCAGCGCCGTTCTCGTGTGGACGATCAAGAGCGCAGACCCCTTCAAGAAAGGGTCTGCGACGTGCTTGAAGGTGCTCGGCATTCTCTTCATTGTTCAAGCTGCCACCAGCCTCTACGCCGGCTCACTCGAAGCCTCCGTCTCGATGTTTGGCGGCGAGGGGACCGTCGGCACCCAAGAGATCGCTTCATCATTCGATTGGACCTCTCTGGTTCTCGGCATCGTCCTGTTCATGCTTTCCCAGCTCTTCTTGTACGCCCGAGAGCTGTACCTCGACTCCGACGAGATTGCGTAAGGAAACGCCATGCCCGTAATTGTTCGCCTCGACAAGATCATGGCCGAGCGAAAGATTTCCTCGAACGAACTTGCCGAAAGGATTGGAACCACGCCCGTGAACCTGTCCCGTATTAAAAAAGGGCATATTCGCGGCATTCGCTTCAACACGCTCGAGCAGCTATGCCTCGCCCTTCGTTGCCAACCCGGAGACCTTCTCGAAGTCATGAGCGAAGAGGATGCCCGAAAGGAGTTCGGACTCGATTGGTCCGCCGAGGATTAGAGGGCGGTCGTACTCGCCCTGCACACGGGGATGCGAATCGGCGAGGTCTGCGGCCTTCGGTGGTGCGATGTGGATTTCGAGACGGGCCTGATCTCGATCAGACACTCGGTGGCGTACGCGAAGGGAATGGGTTCGTTCATCAAGGACACCAAGACCCATGACGCCAGGGGTATCCCCATCGACCCGGTCGGCCTACTCCCCTTCCTGAAGGAGACCCACGAGATCGACTGCGGAAAGCTGCGCTTGCGCGGCCTTACCGGGGCGGTCGAGATCGGGGACTGCTACATCCTGTCGGAGCCGGGCGCGACCTTCGCGACGACAAGCTATATCCGCAGGGCGTTCAAGACGTTCTCGGAGACCAACGGCCTCATGGGCACCAACGACGAGCTGATCACGTTCCACGGCCTTCGCCACACGTTCGCAACGCAGTGGATCCGCCAAGGCGGCGATATCAAGGCGCTCCAATCGATCCTCGGCCACAAGGACGCCATGGCGACGCTCAACGTCTACGCCGACATCGAGCCCATCTCCAAAATCCATAACATGCTGCGCGCCACGCCGTGCCTTTGGCGCGGGCACCTCGGGCCGAGGGTCGATCCGGGTCCCATGTTCCAACAGAGGATCCAGGAGTCCATCGAGACGCTCCAGGCGTTCGGCTACGGCATCACCGAGCCGGACGACCGAAATATCGCCATACGCGACGTGAAGATGAACAGTTGGCTCTAGCTCACCGAGTACGCGGCAGTGCTGGGCCCATCCCAACTGAGGTCACGGTGGTCCGATAGGGGCGCCGCCCGCGGCATGCGCCGCGGAGCGGTATCCCCTACCGAAGGGCGGGGATGCCCTCCGCTTCCAGTTCGGAATCAGCCGTCGGAGGCGTTCGGCTGACTGCGGGAACGGCCTGTCCGCTCAATGTGTTCGGCTGAGATCGGAAATCAACCCAACACGAGCCGGACACGCGCCAGACGGCTCTTCCCCGTACGGCCTTCCCCCTTACGCTCATGTTGCAGGCATGTAACGCCGCAGCGAGCGCGCCTTTTTTGCGCCAGACAGGTACAATGATGAACACTGTACCGTAGCGGAGCGCCCCGCGCGCGCCGCAACTACGCGAAAGGGTTTCCCATGGCCGAGATCTCGTCCTCCCGTATCGTCATCACCGTCCTTGGCAAGAACCGCCCCGGCATCGTCGCCGGCGTCACCCGTGTCCTAGGCGAGGCCAACGTCGACATCCGCGACATCACGCAGTCCATTATCGAGGACATCTTCACCATGACCATGCTGGCCGATACCGCCGAGTCCAAGCTCGACTTCGCCGAGCTGCAGAAGGCGCTGGCCGAGGCCGGCGAGCTTTCGGGCGTCAACGTGTCCATCCAGCGCGAGGACGTCTTTAACTTTATGTACCGCCTGTAGCGAACAAGCCGCTCGGGGCAGCTTGACGTCATATCGTCCAAGCGCGCGGCCCCAAAGCGGACCGGAGAGGAGCGCGCATGGCCTACGACGCCAAGAAAATCTACTACCGCTTCGACGACCACCTGAGCCGCCTGGTCCTGGATTACGAGGCAAGCCGCCAGATTTCGCCCGAGAGCGAAAACCTCTACCACGGCATGCCGACTAATCCGTATGACGAGGGTCTGTTCGTCGAGCATAACGTCAAGCGCGGCCTGCGTAATGCCGACGGCTCGGGCGTGGTCGCGGGCCTTACCCGCATCTCGGACGTGCACGGCTACAACAAGGTCGACGGCAAGGTCGTACCCGACCAGGGCAAGCTCACGCTGCGCGGCTATAGCATCGAGGATCTGGTCAACAATGCCCAGGCCGAGAATCGCTATGGCTACGAAGAAGTCGCCTATCTGCTTATCACGGGCTCGCTGCCCAACAAAGAGGAGCTCGACGGCTTCTGCGAGCGCCTTGGTGCCTTTAGACATCTGAGCGACGAATACGTCAAAGAGTTCCCCATGACCACGGTTTCGTCGAGCATCATGAATGTGCTCCAGCGCGCCGTGCTGCTGCTCTACGCCTTCGATGCCGAACCCGACGTAATTACGCCCGAGCATGAGATCGACGTCGCCATCTCTATGCTCGCCCGTCTCCCCCGCATCGCCGCCTTCGCACACATGGCCTCGGTCGCCAAGCTTCGCGGCTCCGAGGTTCACGTGCCGCACCCCACGCCCGGTCTCTCCACCGCCGAGACCATCCTGCAGGTGTTGCGCGGCGGCATGGCATTCACCCGCGACGAGGCCATGCTGCTCGACGTGATGCTCATGCTGCATGCAGAGCACGGCGGCGGCAACAACTCCACGTTTGCCTGCCGCGTGCTGTCCTCCTCGGCCACCGACCCGTATTCCGCCTACGCCGCGGCCATCGGCTCGCTCAAGGGCCCGCGCCACGGCGGCGCCAACGCCAAGGTCGTGTCCATGCACGAGGACATCCGTGCGCATGTCTCCAATTGGGAGGACGAGGACGAGGTCGCAG
>USIL01000218.1:0-3032 GCA_900554655.1 uncultured Collinsella sp. | reverse complement strand
CATTCGCTTAGTATTGACAGCTTTGTTTTTGATTCCCCTTACTCCGGCTAATTTGCTGCCCGTGTTCTATGTGCTGCAGACGGTTGCGTACTCGTTGTTTGCCCCAATCAAATACTCAGTTTTTCAAAATGCTGCCGATTCTTCGATGCGCTGTTCACTGATTTCGGTTCAAAGCCAGATGGTGGCGGTGGGTGCCGTTCTTTTCTATCTGCTCAACGCTGTGTTGAGTAGCGTTGCAGGCATTCGAGTCGTATTGCTTGTTGCGCTCGGGATTTCTTCCTTGGTGTATATCCCCGCGCTCTTTCGTCTTACAAGTCAAAGGCCGTGAGTATTTGGACACCGATAACTTATATATCAACGCAATAAACCCGAGCGCGAGGGCGTTTGGGTTTATTATTGAAGCGTATGTAACCTGGCGGCGCCACACCGCCTGTTAGTAGGGAGACACATGAACGTTCTGGTCGTCAACGCAGGATCTTCGACCCTTAAGTATCAGGTCATCGATACCAAGTCCCACAAGGTGTCCGCAAAGGGCTCCTGCGAGCGCGTCTGCTTTACCGGCGGTACCTTCACCCATGCTGCCAATGGCTCCAAGAAGGTGACCGAGAACATCGAGTTCCCCGACCACAAGGTCGCCATCGAGGTCGTCCTGAAGGACCTTGAGGCCAACGGCGTCAAGATCGAGGGCATTGGTCACCGTATCGTTCAGGGCGGTTGGTACTTTGGTGATTCCTCCCTCGTCGACGAGGACGTCCTCGCCAAGATTCGCGAGGTCGCCCCGCTGGCGCCGCTGCACAACAACCCCGAGGCCAACGTTATCGAGTACTGCCTGGAGCAGTATCCCGATCTGCCCAACGTCACGGTCTACGACACCGCTTTCCACTTCAACATGCCCGAGGTCGCCAAGACCTACGCCCTTCCCAAGGATGTTTGCGACAAGCTGCACATCCGTAAGTATGGCGCTCACGGCACCAGCTATCGCTACATCTCCAAGAAGGTCGCCGAGATGACCAACGGCGAGGCCCGCAAGGTCGTCGTGTGCCACATCGGCTCCGGCGCTTCCCTGTGCGCCATCGAGGACGGCAAGTGCATGGATACCACCATGGGCTTGACGCCGCTCGACGGCGTCATGATGGGCACCCGCTGTGGCTCCATCGACCCGGCTACCGTGTGCTACCTGCAGCGCGAGGGTGGCTACACCTTCGACGAGGTCGACGAGATGATGAACAAGAAGTCCGGCCTTTTGGCTGTGACCGGCGGCAAGACCAACGACTGCCGCAACGTCGAGGAGCTCGCCGCCGCTGGTGACCCCGATGCTCAGCTCGCCTTCGACATGTTTGTCTACAAGATTGCCGCCAAGGCTGCCGAGATGGCTACTTCTATGTGCGGTATGGACACCCTTGTCTTTACTGCCGGCATCGGCGAGCACGCTCCGGCGGTCCGCGCCGGCGTTGCCGACCGCCTGGCCTTTATGGGCGTCAAGATGGATCATGCCCGCAACGCCCTGCGTGGCGACGGCGCTTGGTGCCTGTCTGCCAAGGATTCCAAGGTCAAGATCTTCGTCATCCCCACGGACGAGGAGTTCATGATCGCCTCCGACGTCGAGCGCATCGTCAACGGCAAGTAATTGCAAGAGGGGAGGGGCTGGACGACCGAGCGCCGTTCGGCCCCTCTTTTGCGCTCGTTGGGCGATATGACTGATAGCTATTTATCAAGTTGTGATAACTTCTTATTAAAATGCGGCCGCCTTAAGGGGTCTGCGTCGACCGTATTGCACTGCAAAGGAGTCTCATGAACGTACTTGTTGTCAACGCCGGCAGCTCAAGCCTTAAATATCAGCTTTTGGATACCGATACCCGAGAGGTTTTCGCCAAGGGCAACTGCGAACGTATCGCTTCGGACATGGGCATCTTTGGCCACTCCGAGAACGGTGGCGCCAAGCAGACCGAGGAGGTCCCTTTCCCCGATCATCGCTCTGCTATCGCTCGCGTGCTCGAGGAGCTCGAGAAGACCGACTTTACGATTGATGGCATTGGCCATCGTATCGTTCAGGGCGGCTGGCACTTCGATGATTCCGCGGTCGTCGACGATGAGGTCATGGCTAAGATCCTTGAGGTGGCACCGCTCGCTCCGCTGCACAATTACGGCGAGGCCGCGGCAATCGAGTATTGCCGCGAGAAGTATCCGGAGCTGCCCAATGTGGCCGTCTTCGACACCTCGTTCCACATGACCATGCCCGAGGTCGCCTACACCTACGCGCTGCCCAAGGACGTGTGCGACAAGTACCACGTGCGCAAGTACGGCGCACACGGTACGAGCCACCGCTACGAGTGGATGATGGCCAAGGAGATCCTGGGCTCGCGCTGCCACCGCCTGCTTTCGTGCCATCTGGGCAATGGTGCCTCGCTTGCCGCCATTGAGGACGGCGTGTGCCGCGACACCACGATGGGCCTCACGCCGCTTGACGGCCTGATGATGGGTACCCGTTGCGGTTCCATCGACCCGGCCACCGTGTGTTATCTTCAGCGCGAGGGCGGCTACAGTTACCAGGAAGTCGACGACATGATGAACAAGCAGTCTGGTCTGCTTGCCATTTCGGGTATCTCCAACGACGCCCGCGACATCCGCACGCGCGCCTCCGAGGGCGACGAGCGCTGCCTGCTCGCCTTCGATATGTTCGCCTACAAGGCCATGCAGCAGGCCGGCTCCATGATTGCTTCCATGGCGGGCGTGGACACCATCACCTTTACCGCCGGCATCGGCGAGAACGACTGGTCGATCCGCAAGGCCTTCTGCGACTGCTTTGAGTGGCTGGGCGTGCGCATCGACAACAACAAGAACCGCGAGGCCGTGGGCAACGGCCCGCAGGTCATCAGCGCCGCCGGTTCCGCCGTCACGGTCATGGTCATCCCCACCGACGAGGAATACATGATTGCCCACGACGTCGAGCGTCTGACCAAGAACAACTAACGCGCGCATTTGCAAGTAAACGAAAGGCCTCCAGAGCAACAGCTCCGGAGGCCTTTTTGCTA
>USIL01000217.1:0-3033 GCA_900554655.1 uncultured Collinsella sp. | reverse complement strand
AGCCCATCTCGGCAAAGAGCTCGACATCCTCGTGCCAATGATGGAAGAAGTCGTTGCCCCAGCGGCATGGATACAGCCTGTCCGGATCGTCCACGGGCTTTTGCCTGCCAAACATTACATCCCAGCGGTCGGAACCCTGTGGGATCAGGTCGGAGTGCGACATGCCGCGGCCGCCCTCGTTCCAGCCCCCTTCGGCCTGGTTGGCGGCGAGGGCACCACCCCACAAAAAGCCCTCGGGCATACCGGCGGCAGACGTTCTGTCAAAGTAACTCATGCTACTCAGCATCCTCGGCAGAAGCTGCCGCGGCGTTCTCCTGCTCCTGAGCCAGGAGCTGGTTATCGTACACCTTAAAGAACGGGTACCAGACCACAGCCATGACCACGATCAAAACGATCGTAAACACCCAGATGCGCGGGTCGAGGCACTGGACAAAGCCCTGAACGAAGATGGGGAACGTGCCGCTCACCAAGATGTAGAAGTTAGAGACAAGACCCAGTGAGACCGCACCCCAATACAGCAGGGCCGAGATCATGCCGCCTAGCACAAACGGAATCATGAGGATCGGGTTGAAGATGATGGGCGCGCCGAAGATCGCGGGCTCGGAGATACGGAAGAAGCTCGGCACGATCGATGCCCTGCCAAATGCCTTGAGCTGCTGCGACTTTGCCCTAAACGCGCAGAGCGCCACAAAAGAGAACGTATTACCCGTGCCGCCGATGAGGTTGATGGCCAACGACATGAGCGCCGGGTGGAACTCAAGCGGCTGCCCGGCAGCATAGAGCGAGGCGTTGGCGGCAAAGGCGGCAAGCGTGACCGGGGCGGTGATGGGCATTACGATCATGTTGCCGTGGACGCCAAAGCACCAAAACAGCAGCGTCATGAAGCAGATAAGCAGTGCGCCGGGCACAGAGTCAACTGCGACGGAAAGCGGGGCAGCGAGCAGCTTCTCGATAACCGAGGGGATGGACAGCGCGGGATCGATCATCTGGATCAGCAGGTTGCCGCCAAAGAAGATGAGGATGTTGGCGAGCATAGGTACGATGGCGCCAAAGGTTTCGGACAAAAACGGCGGCACGCCATCGGGCATCTTGATGGTGATGCCCTTGGTCTGGCAGAAGCGCGTGACCTCGACGGAGACCAAGGCAACGATGATGGCGGTAAACAGGCCCTGCGCACCCAGATAGGTGCAGGGGACCGCCTGGAGCACGGACTCGTCAGCAAGCTGGTAGTAGGACGACGGCGCCGCGGCGATCAGGAACATCACCAGCGAGGTCATGCCGGCGTTAAGCTTGGGCATCTTGTAGGTGCCCGCCAGGTTATAGGCGATTGCGAACGTCACGATCACCGACAGTATGCCCATCGTCATGTTGAAGGGAATGAGCAGCGTGAGCTTATTGGCCGTGGCAAAATCGAGCCAAGGGCCAAAGACGGACCAGAACCCGCCCTGCGCCACCAGGTCGGCCGTGACCGGCGGGTTGGCGAGGATCATAAAGACGGCAGATACCAAGATGAAGCTGATCGCGCTCATAAAGCCCTTTTGCATGGAGGCAAAGTGGCGCTCGGTGCCGCAGAAATTGGCGATAGGGGTCAGTTTTTCCTGAAGCAGGGTCATGAACTTCTCCATGGTTGCCTCCTAACCCAACAGCGACTGGGCGAGTGCCAGCACGTTGGCGGCGTTGCCCATGCCGTAGTCCTGTGCGGGGATGACCGCGGTCGGCTTACCGCTCCCCTGCTTGACGGTGTTGAGCTGGTAGGACACCTGCGGCCCCAAGAGCAGCACGTCATAATTGGCGCACGTCTCCTGATACTCGCCGATACCCACCGCATCGATATCGAGCTCGATGCCGTTTTGCTCCGCATATTTCTCGAGTTTCTTCATCAGAATGCTTGTAGACAGACCAGCTGCGCAAACAAGAAGGATCTTCATAAGGGATTCCCTTCGCATTGATTGGTTGGATAGTCACCGCACGCCGCTAGGCGTTCTTGGTTGCAGTGCGCTCATACAGGCAGATCAGCTCCTGCACGAGCTCCTGAGCAAGCATGGAGCACATGAGGTGGTCCTGAGCATGGACCAGCAACACATCCACCGACAGATGCTCGCCCGCTGCCTCAGTCGAAAGCAGCTGCGTTTGGATGTGGTGAGCCTTGATTCCCGCATCCTTTGACTGCTTCATGAGTTTGGCGGCGGCGTCAAAATCCCCCGCCTTTGCCTTTTCAAGGGCTTCGAAGGCAAGGCTGCGTGCCTCTCCCGCTGCAGCGACCAGCTGAAACGAAACCATCTCGGTTCCCTGATCGTCCATAACGGTCTCCTCTCCCGTGATGTTTGGTTTGTACTTGAATATTCGAAACGCCTATCTCCCGCCCGCAATCCTCGAGGTTTATTGCAGGTAGACTGACAGGGTCATCGACAAAAGAAGTCTTAAGCCGTATGCGCTTGCACAAGCGCCATCAGCTCATGCCAGGACCGGCGCTCGCGTAGGCGCTCGACCCCCTGGCGGTCCATAAAGATCTCGGCGAGCAGTGAGCTCAAGATCCGCGCCTCATCGCCGCCCGACCGGGCAAACGACACCATAAAGACGATATCGACCTCATGGCCGTATTCGTCCCAAAGAATGGGATGTTCGAGCAGGCCCACGGTAACAAAGGCCTCGGCGCTCAAGGGATGCATCCCATGGGGCATGGCTACCCCATTGCCAAACGAGGTGGCGCTCGCGCTCTCGCGCTCGGCGACCTCTTGGGCAAACTGGGCATCGACACGGCCGCTCTCGACGGCGCGCTCGGAGAGATATCGGAGAACGGCCTGCTTCGACGACGCCTCAACGCGGTTGAAGAACAGGGCACGGCTAAAGAAAGAGCTCACGGAGTCCGATTGCGCAGTGTCGTCGCTCAGCACCTTGCGGATAGCGTTGACATCGCTCGTCTCCAAGAAGAAATCGGCCTCGCGGACGGGCACGGGCAACTTGACGTTGAGCGGCACCGTTGTGAACACGTAGTCGATATGCGAAAAATCGAACGTTCCCACGCGGGCGACA
>USIL01000216.1:0-3092 GCA_900554655.1 uncultured Collinsella sp. | reverse complement strand
CGGTGGACGGCAACCCCAACCCCTATCTGCGCGCCTACCAGGAAGACTTCGCCGCTCGCGCGCAGTGGTGCGCCCATGAGCCCGCGGCCTGCTCGCATCCGGCGTATGTTGCCGAGGTCACGGGCGACATGAGCGCCGCGGCCGGCGAGCGCGTTGCTCTTGCAGCGACCATCGTCGACCCCGATGGCAGGGGCTTCGATGCTCATTGGAATGTCACCATGGGACCGTCGCGCTATGCAGGCGCTCAAGATCTGTCGCTATGGCAGGAATGCGCGACGGACGCCACGTTCACCGTACCCGCCGACGCGCAGCCCGGTGACCGCTTCGTGCTCACCCTCAGCGTTAAAACCCGCGCCGAGCGCCCCTGCACCCGCTACGCCCAGGTCGCCATCACCGTCGCGTAGCAAGCGACAGGCCCACATTCGGCAAAGACTGTCCCCAGCGACTAGTCGTTTAAGAACGTCCCCGATGACTACCCAGAAGTTGCGGTGGAATAGTTCCTGTTTGGCCTTCTAAGGCCGCCATTTAGGAACTATTTCACCGCAAGTTATTTGGGGATGAAAAATGGGCCATGTGTCCCAGTTGTGGAGACCTCTTGAGCCGTCTGGGTATCGTGAAAGACCACGCGCTCCCCCATCATCAAAAGTGACACACGCTACCTGTTGATGGGAGGCAGCCATGGGCTTCTTTGACAAGATGTTCGAGAAGAAAGAGTGCGCGATTTGCGGTACCGAACTGGGGCTTTTGGGAAAGACCAAGATCAACGAAGGTTACCTGTGCAAAGAGTGCGTCGGCAAGCTCTCCCCCTTCTTTGGCGGCTATCGCTCCAGCACCGCGGACGATATCCGTGAGCAGCTCGCCTACCGCGAGGCCAACGCCGAGCGCCTGGCCTCGTTCAACCCCACGCGCACGCTCTCTGCCGGACGCACCAATATCATGCTCGATGAGGACGCGGGCCTGCTGATCATTACCTCGCAGAGCCGCTGGCGCGACGCCAATCCCGACATCATCGAGTTCTCGCAGGTACTCGGCTGCGATATGGATATCGACGAGCATCGCACCGAGATTTATCGCGAGACCAAGGACGGCGAGCGCGAGAGCTACAACCCGCCGCGCTACGACCTGGATTACGACTTTAATCTGACCATCCACGTCAACACGCCGTACTTTACCGAGATCAACCTGCGCGTGAACGACTCCACCATCGATCAGCGCGGTTCCATCGAATACCGCGAGGCCAAGCGCCAGGCAACCGAGGTCCGCGACGCGCTGGTACAGCTGCGCCAGGAGACGCGCGACAGCGTCGTGGCCGCCAAGGCCCCCAAGACCGCGGTCACCTGCCCCTTCTGCGGTGCAACCACCATTCCCGATGCCAGTGGGCGCTGCGAATACTGTGGCGGCGCCATCGGCGCATAGCCTCCGGCACGGAAAGGACCGGTCATGGCCTTCGAGAGCGTCAACTATCAGTGCCCCGCGTGTGGCGGCCCTCTTCACTTTGCCAGTGCCGAGCAAAAGCTCGTCTGCGACTACTGCGATTCGCGTTTTGAAGTCGAAGAAGTCGAGGCCCTCTATCGCGAGCGCCAGGACAAGGCAGATGCCAAAGCCGATGCCGCAGCCGCGGCCCCCAAGCCTGCTGTCGACGATGCCGTGCAGGAGTTGGCCCAGAACGCCGGTTACATCTGCTCGTCGTGCGGCGCCGAGCTCGTGTCCGACGGCACCGTCGCCGTCACCACCTGCCCGTACTGTGGCAACTCCGCCGTGGCACCCGGCCAGCTCTCGGGCGACTTCTCACCCGACCTGGTGATTCCGTTTAAGCTCGGGCGCGACGACGTTATGGCCGCACTCAAGGAGCACTATAAGGGCAAGATCCTACTGCCCAAGAGCTTTGTCACCGGCAACCATATCGACGAAGTCCAAGGCGTTTACGTGCCGTTTTGGCTTTACGGCGCCCGCGTGGACGGCGAGGTGTGCTTTGATGCGACCAACGAGACCGTAACCGAGGAATCCGACCGCACCGTCACGACCACCGACCACTACGATGCCTACCGCAAGGGCAATATCTCGTTTAAGCGCGTGCCCGTCGACGGATCGTCCAAGATGCCCGACGGCCATATGGACGCCATCGAGCCGTTTGACTACGACGCGCTGCGCCCGTTCTCGGTCGCCTATATGCCCGGCTACATCGCCAACCGCTACGATGAGGATTGCGAAACCTGCAAGGCGCGCGCCGAGCGTCGTATGGAAGAAAGTACGATTTCGGCCCTGCGCGAGACCGTCGTCGACGAGTATGACGACGCCACGGTCGAAAGCAAGCAGCTCGACTACACCTGGGAAGACAGCGACTACGCCCTGTTCCCCGTCTGGATGCTCTCCACGTCGTGGAACGGCAAGAGTTACCTGTTTGCCATGAACGGCCAGACCGGCCGCATGGTCGGCGAGCTCCCCTGCTCCAAGCCCAAGCTCGTCATCGCCTCGGTACTGTTCTTTGTGATCGGGTTTGTCCTCTCCCAGATTCTCTTTATGGGTGGGAATGCCTTCGATCCGGACTACCTCGCCTTTGACATCGAGGGGATCCTCATCAACATCGTCGCGCCGCTGATCATCGTAATCATCGCAGACGTGCTACTGGTAAGCCAACTCAAGACGGCCAACGAGGCCACCCACGCCGATTGCTACTGCGGAGACCTCGACCTGACCGAGAAGCACGACACCTTCAGCCATACCGAGACCACCGTCGTCATGAAGGATAACAAGGACGACTAGCCATTCTGACCAATACCACCCGGCCTTTGACGAGAAAGGAAGATCACCATGGGACTCTTGAAAGCTGGATTGGGAGCTGCCGGCGGCGTCATGGCCGACCAGTGGAAGGAATTTATCTATTGCGAATCGATGCCCGCTGACGTCTTGGCCTGCAAGGGCAGCAAGCGCACCGGCGGCCGCAGCTCCAACACGCGCGGCGAGGACAACGTCATCTCCAACGGCTCGGTCATCGCCGTCAACGACGGCCAGGGCATGCTCGTGGTGCAAAACGGCAAGATCATCGAGGTCGCGCTGGAGCCTGGCGAGTTCGTCTTCGATACCGGCAGCGA
>USIL01000215.1:0-3095 GCA_900554655.1 uncultured Collinsella sp. | reverse complement strand
CTTGTGTATAGACGGCATCACGGCCAATGAGGAGAGATGCCGCTCCCTGGTGGAAAACAGACTACTTCGAGGTACGCAAAGAGGATCCTTCTCAAAACAAGCGGTATTTCTTCCAGCTTGACGGCGAGGGAATTCGAAACGAGCTCGTCGAGTTCGCGCGAGCAGCTGAGCGTGGAGGCAAATGCGGTCTATACATCGATGATAGTGTATCCGCCGCCATAGCTGGCCTGCTGGGTCAATTCGACACAAGTAAAGACCACATCGAACTGTCGCCTATCAAGCTCGGGAGCGACACCTGTGGTGAAGGCGTAGCGAGATAGCCGCGCTTAGATATACACTCGGCGCATTATTCATGCCGTAATCTGAAGCATGGGGGAGTGGTAACTATCATTCGTCTGGATGATAGCGGCCAGCATCTCAATTGCATGCTTATCTTTCATTGATTTAATTACAACGCAAGCAGCAACTTGCGAATAACGGAAGCCGAAATTTAGCTACTTCCACGTAAACTCTCTCCATGAGTTTTGACTTACATTGGTTCAATAATTGCCTACGACAACTTGCGATCTAACGTAAACCTACCGTAGGCACTTGAATGCGTCTTCGCTATTTGGTATTTGGTTAAACAAAACAAATGAAGGACCCTTTGCTAGGGTCATAACTACTACATAATTTGATTTAGAGTCAGGCTCACATTAGTTATGTCTATGTGGGCCTGATTTTTAAGCAAGTGCCTGCAAGTCCCTATATGTGGCAGTCATGCAAATAAGAATCTGTATCATTTATTTGCATTTCTAACGGTTTAGATATCGTGCGACGCTGCGCCTGCCCTAAGCTGCGGTAGGTCGCGTGGGCTATCAGGATAAGGCGCAACACTCTTGCGGTAGAGTCTCAGTTGTCCCGGACCTGGTTGACCCGGAAGAGCTAGACGTACCTGTCGTGAAACACTTAGGGTTTCCGCTGTGAACCCCGTGAAACGCCACGGTCAATGCTTGAGCCGGGAGTACAGGTCGTTCACCATCTCCAACCGCTCCAGGTAAACCGGATCGTTGTCGTCAGCCCTGCGCGCTTCGCTCTCGAGCCCACCGTCCCTGACCAGCACGCCGCGGGCCCGCTCGAAGTCGTGAATGAGCAGCGACCCGGTTGCAATCTTGCCGCCCATGGGCTTTCTGACGCGCACCGTGATGGGCTTCCCTTAGTCGCAGACGATCGCGACGGGGTTCTTGTGGATTGCGACGGCAACGCAGATGCGGAGCTTCTGGCGAAATAGGCCGCCTTTACGGGCCTGCCCTTAGCCCTAGGAGAGATCGGTGCTGTTGATGTAGGTCTCGTCAACCCAGACGGTGGGTGTGGCACGATCCAGTCCAGGTAGCCGAATACCGTAGCGAAGACGCGGTGCCGCTACTTGAAGGCCGTCTTGTGGGTGACGCCGCACTGTTGCTCGCGCACTCGACGGGGACGTTGTGGCGCATAAGCTTGATGAAGGAAAACCGACGAGAAGCAGCTTGCGGCAGCGCTCGAGGACGGTGCCCCTGGGGAAGGTAAACCTTCTGCCGGGCAACAACAGCGCCACCTTGGGACGCCGGCGGCGGAGTCGTCCCTCCAGGTGTCGCAAGCGCCGCGCCTAGGGCATTTCTGGTCCGGTCGTCGCACAGCGAGAATAGGGCGAGCAGGGCCTCGGTCTGGGGCTGAGACCCCGGTCCGGCTGGGATAGAATGTCGCTGTGGGCCATCGTCTTTCCTTTCGTTGAATATCTAGGCACTGACGATTCTAGGCGATGGCCCTCCCTTGCTTCTTACACCACGGCTGCGCGCGCTACCCACAGCGAACAACGCAAAAAGAAAACCGCAGGTAGAAAGCCTGCGGTTTTTCATAAAACGCGGTCATGGTCGGGGGGATCAAGCTAAACGTAGTAGATGGGCCAGTTTCGTGGCAAGCGAGCTGCGTGGATGATCTCGCGAAGTGAAAATGATTCCTTTTCCTCCGTCCCCAGGAGATCAGTTGGGGCTAGAGCTCTAGGGTGAGGGTGACGGGGCAGTGGTCGCTGCCGAAGATGTCGCCGCGGATGCCGGTGTCGCGTACGTTGTCGGCGATTGCGTCGCTTACCAGGAAGTAATCGATGCGCCAGCCGGCGTTGTTCTTGCGGGCATTAAAGCGATAGCTCCACCAGCTGTAGACGCCCTCGACGTCGGGGTTTGCCGCGCGCCAGGTATCGGTAAAGCCGGCGTTGAGCAGCTCGGTAAACTTGCCGCGTTCCTCGTCCGAAAAGCCTGCGTTGCCGCGGTTGGACTTGGGGTTCTTAAGGTCGATCTCCTCATGCGCCACGTTAAAGTCGCCGCAGGTTACGACGGGTTTGCCGGTCTCGCGCTCGAGCGCGTTCAAAAAGCCGCGGTAGGCATCGTCCCAGGCCATACGCACGTCGATGCGCGCGAGCTCATTTTGTGCGTTGGGCGTGTAGACATCCACAAACCAGAATTTGTCGAACTCGAGCGCGCAGACGCGGCCCTCGGTTGCGGCTTGGGCGACGAGCACGGCCGCCTCGCCTTCGCCGGCGTAGGGCAGCAGCGCATCGGCGCGCAGTACGCGCAGCGGCTCCTGGCGGCTAAAGACCGCGGTGCCCGAATAGCCTTTACGCTCGGCGTAGCTCCAGGTTTGGTGATAGCCGGGCAGGTCAATATCGACCTGGCCCTCCTGCAGCTTGGTCTCTTGCAGCGCCAAGATATCGACGTCGAGTTCTTGCGCGATCTGGATAAAGCTCGGGTCCTTTTTGAGCACGGCGCGCAGGCCGTTGACGTTCCACGAGGCGAAAGTGTAAGTCTGAGGCATGGTGTCCTTTCGACGGGGTTGGCAGGCTTAAGATTAGCGCAACAGGGGCGGGGTGGGCTCCGCGCATGCTGACTTAAAGGCCGTATGCTGGGACGTCGCCCAACGCTGCCCGACTAACAAGGACGGAGGACTCATATGACGCAGGCAATATCGGACCCCAGGCAGGCCTCCGCCGCGCTGGCGGAACTGTTCGAAACCCATAGCCACGTGACCTTCTTTGGCGGCGCGGGCGTTTCCACGGCAAGCGGCATTCCCGATTTTCGCAGCGT
>USIL01000214.1:0-3117 GCA_900554655.1 uncultured Collinsella sp. | reverse complement strand
CATTTTCTATTTAGCCCTAGTCATCGCGCAAAGCCCCTTCGGCAGCACGCGGTGCAGCCAAGTCACCGCAGGCCGGGGCGGGAGGGGCTGAGTTTCCTCCTGAGCGACTCTGCTTGCAGCCGGAGCGAAAGGGGGAAATCTCGGCCCCTCCCGCCCCGGCCGGCCAGGTCAATTACACCGTGTGCTGCGGCAGGTCCTGCAGGGCGATGACGTCCATGCCCATGTCGTTGGCGCTGCCGTGACCCTGCTGGTCCTCACGCACCGCCTCGATGGCACTCACGTACGTGTTGGCGGCAGACATCGCGGTCACGCAAGTCACGCCGCGGCGCACCGCCTCGGTGCGCAACAGATAGCCGTCGCCACGCGAGCCCGGGCCGTACGGTGTGTTGATGATTACCGCAATCTTGCCATCGGCGATGAGGTCGCCGATGTTGGGGCACTCGCCGTCGTGCGGGCCGCTGATCTTCTCCACGACTTCGCACGTCACGTTGCCGCCGCGCAGAACGCGCGCCGTACCCTCGGTAGAGCAGATGTCAAAGCCCAGGTAGCGCAGGATGCGGGCAACCGAAAGGATATGGCGCTTGTCGCGGTCGCACACGCTGATGAACACCTTGCCGCAGCTCGGGTCGGGCAGCTTGTAGTCGATCGCCAGCTGCGTCTTGGCATATGCCTCGGGATAGCTCTTGGCGATACCCATGACCTCGCCCGTCGACTTCATCTCGGGACCCAGGATAACGTCGGCGCCCGGGAAACGGCCCCAGGGCATAACGGCTTCCTTCATGCAGAACCAGTCCAGCTGACGCTCATCGCTCGGCAGGCCCAGGCTTGCGATGGAATCGCCCGCCATGATACGCGCCGCGCACTTGGCCAACGGCACGCCGGTGGCCTTGGAGATAAACGGCACGGTACGGCTGGCACGCGGGTTGGCCTCGATCACGTAGACGGTCTCGCCCTTGATGGCGTACTGCACGTTGACCAGACCGCGGACGCCCAGCGCCATCGCAATGCGGCGCGTGGTCTCGCGAAGCTTTGCCTGCAGGCTCTCGCTAAAGCTGAACGGCGGGATGCAGGTCGCGGAGTCACCGGAGTGGATACCGGCCTCCTCGATGTGCTCTAGAATGCCGCCGATGTAGACTTCCTCGCCGTCGCACAGGGCGTCGACATCGGACTCGATCGCACCCTCCAGGAAGCGGTCCAGATACACCGGGTAGTCGGGGCTAATGCGCGCAGCCTCTGCCATGTAATCGCGCAGATGCTCGGCATCGTAGGCGATCATCATGCCGCGGCCGCCCAGCACGTAGCTCGGACGCACCAGCAGCGGGTAGCCGATGTGCGCGGCCACGGCCTCGGCCTCCTCAAACGAGGTGGCCTGGCCCGCCGGCGGATACATGATGCCTAGCTTGTCGAGCAGAGCGGCGAAGCGCTCGCGGTCCTCGGCAAAGTCGATGGCATCGGGCTTGGTGCCCATAATGTTCACGCCGCTCTCCTCGAGCATGCGCGCCAGCTTAAGCGGAGTCTGGCCGCCGAGCGTCACCACGACGCCGTCGGGACGCTCAACATCGATGACATCCATGACGTCCTCGTAGGTGAGCGGCTCAAAGTACAGGCGGTCCGAGGTGTCGTAGTCAGTCGAGACGGTCTCGGGGTTGCAGTTGACCATGATGGTCTCAAAGCCGCGGGCCGCCAGCGCGTAGCTCGCGTGCACGCAGCAGTAATCGAACTCGATACCCTGGCCAATGCGGTTGGGGCCGGCGCCCAGGATCATCGCCTTGGGCTTGTCTGCCGGCGTGGTCTCGTCAGGGGCAACGCACTTCTTGGCATCCGGGCTCGTGCGGTAGATGTTCTCGTAGGTCTTGTAGTGGTACTCCGTGGCGCTCGAGAACTCGGCTGCGCAGGTATCGACCGTCTTCATGCTGGGAACCACGCCCAGACCCTTGCGGTAAGCGCGAACAAAACGCTCGTCCGAGCCGGTCAGCGCGGCGATCTCGGCATCGCTCGTGCCGTACTGCTTGAGCAGGCGCATCGCGTCGGCATCAATGTCCTCCACACGCAGGCCGCGGATGCTCTCCTGGACCTGCACCATATCGTTGATGCGGTTGAGGTACCACGGGTCGATGCCGCAGATGGCATGGATACGCGCGACATCCCAGCCGCGGCGCAGGGCTTCGACCACAAAGAAAATGCGGTGCTCAGTCGGGGTTGCCACGGCCTGAGTGAGCTCATCGTCGCTCAGCTTGTCGGCGCCCTCCTTGCCACCGGCGCAAATGCCCTGATGGCCGTCCTCCAGCGAGCGCATGGCCTTGCCGAAGGCCTCCTCAAAGGTGCGGCCGATCGCCATGATCTCGCCCACGGCCTTCATACGTGTGGTGAGCGTGGGGTCGGTGCCCTTGAACTTCTCGAAGGCAAAGCGCGGCACCTTGACGACGCAGTAGTCGATCGTGGGCTCAAAGCAGGCGGGCGTGGCCTTGGTGATGTCGTTGACAATCTCGTCGAGCGTATAGCCCACAGCCAGGCGCGCGGCGGCCTTAGCGATGGGGAAACCCGTGGCCTTGGAGGCCAGCGCGGACGAACGGCTCACGCGCGGGTTCATCTCGATGACAATCAGGCGGCCGGTGTTGGGGTTCACGGCAAACTGTACGTTGGAGCCGCCGGTCTCAACGCCGATCTTCTCCAGGATGGCGAGCGATGCCACGCGCATGCGCTGGTACTCAAGGTCGGAGAGCGTCTGCGCCGGCGCCACGGTGATGGAGTCGCCGGTATGCACGCCCATGGGATCGAGGTTCTCGATGGAGCACACGATGATGCCGTTGCCGGCGTGGTCGCGCATGACCTCCATCTCATACTCTTTCCAACCCTCGATGGACTCCTCGACCAGCACCTCATGGGCAGGCGAGAGCTCAAGGCCCTGGCTCACGATGGAGACGAGCTCCTCGTGGGTGTGTGCGATGCCGCCGCCGGCGCCACCGAGGGTAAAGCTCGGGCGCAGCACGCAGGGGTAACCCACGCGCTCGGCGATGGCCTCGGCGTCTTCCACGCTGTAGGCATAGCCCGAGCGCGCGACCTCCAGGCCGATCTCGGCCATGGCCTCGTTAAAGAGTTTGCGGTCCTCGCCGCGCT
>USIL01000213.1:0-3123 GCA_900554655.1 uncultured Collinsella sp. | reverse complement strand
CAATCTCGCGCGGACCAGCAAGGTCGCCCTTAGATCACCGTCACTCTGCCTTGGTTGCCGACGATGGCCTTTGCCTCTGCCAGCAGCGGAATCGAGCGTGCGTTGACCTTGACCGGCACCTCGGCACGGAGCACGCGCCCGTCCACCTGCTCAATAAAGATCTCCACGCGATCGCCGCCCGGGTTGGTGGTGAGCACCGTGGCCAGGCGCGCCATATTGCCCTGGCTAAAGCGGCTGTTGGGCACCATGACCTCAAACACCTTGGGCTTGTTGTTCTCCTCGTTGAGCTCCAGCGGCACGATCTCCTGCGCGATGATCTGGTCGCCGCGGTCCGAGCGCTCGAGCTTGCCCTTAATGCGCACAAACGCGTCGGACAGCTGCGCGCCGGTCTCGGGATCGACCTCGCCGTACAGGTACCCCTCGGCCTCCTTGTAGGTCTTGGGGAACACCACGACCGTGGCCTCACCTTCCATGTCCTCGAGCTGCACGATGCCCATGGGGTCGCCGTTTTTGGTCACGCGCTTGGATACGCTCGAGACCATACCGGCCCACCACAACGCCTTGCCCTCGGGGATCTCCTGGTTGATGGTGCCGCCCGTGGGGTTTTGCACTTCGTAGCCGGTGTCGATCTGCGAGAACGAGAAGTCGCGCGCCTTGGCTAGCGCATACTCAAACGGGCGCAGCGGGTGGTCCGAGACATAGATGCCCAGAACCTCCTTCTCCTGGCTCAGCTTAAGGTGGCGGTCCCACTCCTGGCCATCCGGATCGGGCACGCTCACCTCAAAGCCCGAGCCCTCAACGTCGCCAAACATATCGAAGAACGAGGTCTGGCCGCTCGCGCGGTCCTTTTGGCGCTTTACCGCGGCATCGATGATGTTCTCGGGGTTGTTCTTGTCCACAAAGTGCATCATCTGGCGACGCGGATACCCCGTGGAGTCGAAGGCGCCTGCCTTGATGAGTGATTCGATCACGCGACGGTTTGCCTGGCTCGAGTCCACGCGCTCGACAAAGTCGTGCAGCGTCTTAAACGGGCCGCCCGCCTCGCGCTCGGCGATAATCGCCTGCGCCACACCGGTGCCCACGCCGCGGATGCCGGCCAGGCCAAAGCGCACGCCCTCCTTGGTAGCCGTGAACTCGGTGCCGGACTCGTTGACATCTGGCGAAAGCACGGGGATGCCGTCGTGACGGCATGCCGAGACGTAGTGAACGATCTTGTCGGTCTTGCCCGTGTAGGACGTCAGAACGGCCGCCATGTACTCGTGCGGATAGTGCGCCTTAAGCCATGCCGTCTGCATAACCAGAATGGCGTAGCCGGCGGAGTGCGACTTGTTGAAGGCGTAGGACGCGAACTCGAGAACATCGTCCCAAATCTTCTGGGCGACCTCGCGCGTGTAGTTGTTCTTGATGGCGCCGTTCATCCAGTGGTCGTAGGTGGTCTCGTCCGAGCCATCCTCCCAGTGGAGCACCGTCGACGTGAGCAGCTTGATCTTTTTCTTAGCCACGGGCTTACGGATACGCGAGTCCGATTCGCCCTTGGAGAAGCCGCACATCTCAACGGAGATGAGCATAACCTGCTCCTGGTAGACCATGGTGCCGTAGGTTTCGCCCAGGATGTCGTCCAGGCGGTCGTCGTAGGAGACAGCCGGCTCCTTGCCGTTCATACGGTTGATGTAGGACGAAACCATGCCGGCACCCAGCGGGCCCGGGCGGTATAGAGCGATCAATGCCACAACGTGCTTGTACTCGGTGGGCTTCATATTCTTGATCGTGGCCGTCATGCCGGCGGACTCGACCTGGAAGACGCCGGCGGTGTGACCGGAGCCCATGAGCTTAAAGATCTCGGGGTCGTCAAAGGGAATCTCTTCCTCTTTGATGTCGATGCCGAAATTCTTTTTGATGTTTGCCTTAGCCTTGGAGATAACCGTCAGCGTGCGCAGGCCCAGGAAGTCCATCTTGAGCAGGCCCATGTCGGCAACGGTATGGCCCTCGTACTGGGTAATCTCGACGCCGCCCTTGGTATCGAGCTTGGTGGGCACGTGCTCGTTGACGGGGTCACGGCAGATCAGAACGGCGCACGCGTGCACGCCCTCGCCACGGGTGAGGCCCTCGATCGAGAGCGCCGTGTCGATGATGCGGCGGGCGTCGTCGTCCTTTTTATAGGCCTCGGCAAAGTCGGGGTTAAACAGATCCTCTTTGCCGGGTTGCTTTTCGAGCACCTGCTTGAGCTTGACCTTGGGGTCGCTCGAGACCATCTTGGACAGGCGCTGGCCCATGTAGACCGGGTAGTCCAGCACGCGCGCGGCGTCGTTGATGGCCTGCTTGGCCTTAATGGTCGAGTAGGTGATGACGTGGGTGACCTTCTCGGGACCGTAGAGCTGGCGAACGTGCTCCACGACCTCGAGGCGCCGCTCATCGTCGAAGTCCATATCGATATCGGGCATCTCGGTACGCTGCGGGGACAGGAACCTCTCGAACATCAGGCCGTTCTCGAGCGGGTCGAACGCGGTGATGTTCATGGCGTAGGCGACGATAGCGCCGGCGGCCGAGCCACGGCCGGGACCGACGCCGATGCCGTTGTCCTTGGCCCATTGCACGTACTCGGCGACGATCAAAAAGTAGGCGGCAAAGCCCTTGTCGCAGATGACCTTGTATTCGTACTCAAAGCGCTCTTTGATGTTGACGCCACAGATCTCGCGCGTGGCCCAGTCGTCACCGTAGTGTTGGCGCAGGCCCTTCTCGCACTCGCGGCGGAACTGGCTCTCGTGCGTCTCGCCGGGATCGAGCAACGGGAAGCGCGGCAGGATGATGGAGTCCCAGTCCAGCTCAACGTAGCACTTGTCGGCGATCTCGAGCGTGTTGTCGCAGGCCTCGGGGCAATACGGGAACATCGCCCGCATCTCCTCCTCGGTCTTCATGTAAAACTCCGAGCCGGTCATGCGCATGCGGTTGGGGTCGTCGACCTTGGCGTTCATGCCGATGCACATGATGACGTCCTGCACGGGCGCGTCCTCGCGGCGCAGGTAGTGGAAGTCGTTGGTGGCGATGACCTTGACGCCCACCTGCTTGGCGATGTCGATGAGCGTGCGGTCCATCTGCTCGTCAGTCAGGCCGTTGTCGGTGGTG
>USIL01000212.1:0-3132 GCA_900554655.1 uncultured Collinsella sp. | reverse complement strand
CGGCATAGACCTTCTGGTCATGCCGCCCTCTTTGAATGACAAGTTGTCGCTCTGGTGCCCGCGCAGCGTCGACTGGTCCGCCGTTCGGTAGAACGGCGGAACTAAATAACAATCCCGTTGCAGTGGTCGATTTCGTGCTGGATGATCTCGGCGGTGTAGCCCGAGAAGTTTTTGATGCGGTGAACGAAGTTCTCGTCCAAATACTCAACCTTAATGCGGCGATAGCGGGTGCAGGGACGCTCGCCGATCAGCGAGAGGCATCCTTCGCTCGTCTGATAGGCATTGACCTGTTCAAGAATTTGAGGGTTGTACATCAGGAGCGCCCTGTTGCCGTCCTTTACGCAGATGATGCGTTTGCGCACACCGATCATGTTGGCGGCGAGCCCCACGCACTCGTGCTCATGCTCGTGGAGTGTATCCAGGAGGTCCTGCCCGGTCGCGGCATCGTCGGGCCCCGCGTCTTCGGAAGGCAGGCGCAAAAAGAACTCGGATTTCATGATGGGCTTAATCATGGCGGGCTCCTCATGTCTTATGCTTTCGTGGACTTTTAATAATAGCGCGGAAGGAAAGCTGCGCGTCCGCGTTACAATCTTTTGACGTTGGACCATGTTGCCAGATTCGTCGTGTACGGCGTCTGGCGTAAGTCTAGGGCTCATTTTTCGCCCTGGACTGCTCCTCTGGGGCGATGCGACTGTCGTTCCAAGAGGAAGGAAATGCATGGGGAGCAAATCTCAGCAACAAGTTCAAGCAACGCCATCGGCCACTGCGGCACTTCTCGTCGTTATGTATATTGCAGCCTTTGTTGCCGCGTTTAACGAGAACATCATTAACGTGGCGTTGCACGACATTATGGCAGCCTTTTCGGTGAGTGCCACCACGGCGCAGTGGCTCGTTTCGGGCTACATGATCGTGACGTCGATCTTTACGGCCATCATGGCCTTCCTGTCCGGCCGTTTCTCGACGCGCAAGCTGTTGTTTTTCGCATGCGGATGTATGGTCGCCGGCGAAGTCCTGTGTCTGATCGCTCCGTCGTTTAGCGTTTTGCTGCCAAGTCGTATTTTGCAGGCTGCGGGATCGGGCATCTTGTTCCCGCTCATGATGAACGTGGTGCTGTCTTGCGCCCCGCGCGAGAAGCTCGGTCTGTATCTTAGCCTGGGCGGTGCCTGCATTACGCTAGGGCCGGCGTTTGGACCCGTAATCAGCGGTCTTATGTGCACGTTGTTCGGCTGGAGGGCGGTGTTCGTAGTGCCGCTGGTGGGCGGCATTGTGGTCGCTGCGGCGGGCGTTAAGCTTGTTCAGAATGTCGGAGAGCGCTCGAGCACCACGCTTGATATTCTGTCGGTTGTTTTGCTCGCCGCCGGCATTACGGCATTCGTGTATTCCGTAGGCGAGTTCTCGACCAATCCGATTGCCGGCATCGTGGCGCTTTTCGCCGCCATTGTGCTGCTCGGCCTGTTTGCGGCCCGTCAGCTCAAGCTCGAGCATCCGGTGCTTAACGTGCGTCCCATGGCGAGCGTTCGTTTTTGGCCCGCGTGCCTGCTTGTGGTGGTGTCGATGATGACGACGTTCTCGATGAGCGTTTTGTTGCCGCTCTATTTTGAGGGCGCATACGGCATGACCGCACTTATTGCGGGCTTGCTCATTTTGCCGGCGATTGCCTGCAACGCCGTGACCTCGATTGTGGGCGGACGCGTGATGGACGCCCGTGGCGCATGGCCGCTGCTGCCGGTCGGCTTTGCCCTGATTGCCGTGGGGCAGACTGCCATCTCGATGACGGCGGCAAGTATGAACATCGGCGTCGTCGTGGCGCTGACCGTTGTGGTGTATGCCGGAGTCGGTTTGGTGCTGAGCCCCTCGCAAACGGCCGGCTTGGAGACGCTGCCTGCCGCTGAACATCCTTACGGAACGGCATTGCTTAACACGTGGAACATGATTGCCGCATCGTTTGGTCCGTCGCTGTTTATCGGTCTGCTTTCGAGTTCTGCGGCGACTGCCGGCGCCGCTGGCGTTGCGACGGACGTTGCCCAGGCGATTGGATTTGCAGCTGCCGTGCGTGTGGCGGCTGTAATTGCCGCGGTCGGGTTCGTGGCGTCGCTGGTGTACGCTCGTCGCGAGTCGCACATGTCGCATTAATGTGTGCACATAGATTCTGCAGCTAGATTGGATGGCGACACCATAAACTAATGGACGTTTTGCCGAGAGGCATGAATGTTCAAAGCGCAAAGAGTGCGCGACGGGCCCCGCGAATGGGGCGATGATGCCCGAGAGGGCCAAGAAGGAGTCTCATGTCCGAGAACGAAGAGATCATGAACGAGACCGAGAACGAGACCATGGCTGCCGAGGTCGAGGCAGTCGAGACCGTGGAGACCGAAGCTGCCGAGGTTGAGGCTGCTGACGAGGTTTCCGCCGAGGAGGAGGCCGAGGTTGTCGAGGCCGCCGTTGATTACGATGACGAAGAGCTGATGGACAAGATGCAGAAGGCCGCCCGCCTGCTGCGTAGCCGTCGCTTTGCTATTTCCAAGGAGGAGGAGGCCAAGGCCGAGCGCATGGCGAACATCGAGCGCGCCATCAAGCTTCTTGACCTCAAGCCCAAGATGGAGCAGAAGGAAATGTCCGACCTGCTGGGCATGCGCCTTCGTGAGCTCGATGGTCTGATGGCCGAGGCCGAGGCTGCCGATCTGGTCGGCCGCATCGACGACGCCGAGGGCGATATGCGCAAGATCGTCGTCTTCGCTGCCGAGGATGCCGCTGAGGGCCTGGTCGAGCTTGCCAACAAGAAGGAGAAGCTCCTGCCCGAGCTTTCTTACGAGGAGGCCACCGAGCTGATGGCCGCTCTCGATAAGGTTATCGCTCCGCTCGTCGCCATGGGCCTGGACGAGGATCGCGGTCCTCGCGGCGGTCGTGACGACCGTGGTGGCCGTGGAGGCGACCGTGGCGGTCGCGGCGGCTTTGGCGGCAACCGTGGTGGCTATGGCGATCGCGGTGGCAACCGTGGCGGCTTCGGCGGCAACCGTGGTAACGACCGTGGCGGTCGCGGTGGCGATCGTGGCGGCCGCAACGGTGGCGGCTTCCGCGGTAACCGCTTTTAGGGGTTACGCGGTTCTACGAACCGCGTAACTAGTTGACGCTGCG
>USIL01000211.1:0-3135 GCA_900554655.1 uncultured Collinsella sp. | reverse complement strand
TCTATCGTTGCCGGCGACGGTATTCGCGCACGCGACGCGACAAATCGGCGAGCTCATCGCGGTCGAGTTCTTCCAAATGCTCAAGATCGTCCATAAAGCGCGCCATGGTGTCCTTCTGGCGCAGTTTAATGAGCGTATTGCAGTAGTTCACCGCCACGCCCGTAAGCATGGCGATATAGAAGATACTGATGACGCTTAGGATAACGGTAATGCCGCGGGCAACCGGCGTTTCAGCGGGGATATCGCCAAAGCCGATGGTCGAGACGGTCTCAAAGCTAAACCAGAGACCATCGCCAAACGTAAGGGTCGTGGGCTCGGACAGCCAGACAGCCGTCGAGCACAGCAGATAGAAGATAAGAAACAGGCCCGTGATGCGCGCAAAGCCAGCCTGTCGCAACACATCGGCAAGCGTCCTCAACTTGTTCATCGCGACCCCTTTTCCCCAGACGCCCAATCACGTTTGCTCGGTATTGTCCCACAACCGGCAGTTAGGCAACCGGCAGTTAGGAACGTTCCTTTTGTGCCGGCAGAAAGGGACTGTCCCCAACTGCCGGACGGGACCGTTTAGCGGTGCGGCGGCCGACTGGGCAGGCTGAGCTGGTATCCTTATGCGGTATTGTCTCGATTCGTTAGGATTGCACGTGAGAGCTTCCGCTGTCCTTCGTTCAGTTATATGTCGCACCCTGGCCGTCGCGCTTGCTGCGTTCGCCGTACTGAGCGCCGTCATACCCGTCCCCGCCTTTGCCGCCGACTCTGACCAGCAGGTCAAGACGGTCCGCGTTGGCTGGCTTATCAACAACGAAGGCTTCCAGGACGGCACCCCCGGTGAGCGTCTCTCGGGCTGGGGTTATGACTACCTGCAGACGCTGTCATACTACACGCCGGGCTGGCAATACGAATACGTCTCCGGCACCTTCACCGAGCTTATGGACATGCTCGAGGCGGGCGAAATCGACCTCATGCCCAACATCTCCTACTCCGAGGAACGCGCCCAAAAGCTGCTCTTCTCCTCGAACCCCGAGGGCGCCGAGCGCTACTACATCTACGCCAAGCCCGATCGCGACGACCTGGCCAAGGGTGACCCCCAAGCGCTCCAGGGCCTTACCATCGGTTGCAACTCCGGTGTTATGCAAACCTTCGTTGGCCAGCAGTGGCTCGCCAACGAAGGAATCACCTGCACATACAGGGAGTATGACGGAGGCTCCATGCTCTTTGACGCACTCGCAAACGACGAAGTCGACGCCGTCATCATGAACGACACCATCTCGTCGCCCGATGCGTCGCCCATGTTCTACGTTGGCTCGAGTGACTACTATTTTGCCGTCCCCAAAAGCCGCCCCGACCTGATGAACGACATCAATGCCGCCATGACGGCAATCGCCCGCGTCAACCCACGCTATAACGACGAGGTCAAGGCGAATTACTCGGCCCAAAACAGCGGCTCATCATCGCTCACCGGCCCCGAGCGCTCCTGGCTCAAAGCAAACGACAACACCATCACGATCGGCTATCTTAAAAACAAACTCCCCTACTGCACGCAAAATGACGACGGCGAAATGGAAGGGTCGCTCGCCTCGCTTGCAACGACGTTGCACGACAAGTTTGGCATTACGGTTGCAACAGTAGCGTTCTCGAACAACGAGCAAATGACCAAAGCCCTTTCCACAGGGACCAGCGATGTCGCCCTACCGTTGTTTCGCGACTACTGGCTTGCCGAGCAGGCAGGGGTCATCCTGTCAAACCCGATGGGAACGGTTTCCCTAGCCGCCATTCACAGCAGCAGCAACCTGAACAGTGACCTTAAGAACATCGCTTGCACAGCAGACGCGATCGTCAACCGTTTTGAGCTCGAAAACCTATTCCCCGACGCAAAGGTAACCGAGTATCCGAATGACAACGAGGCACGCGAAGCCCTCAATAAGGGGGAGGCAAGTTGCATCATTGTCCCCAGCACGCGCTTGAAAACCATCCGCGACACCTACGATATCGAGGATTTCCAAACACAGGAGCTCACCGACACGGCACAGCTATCGTGTTTGATTTCGCGCGGCAAGCCCGTGCTGTTGGGAATCATTAATAAGGGCATCGTCAATGCTGGCGAATCGCTCTCTGCAAGCAGTTATTCCCCCACATCGTACTCGGCGCAAGAATCGGATGCGTTTCGACTTCTCTACCGCAACCGCATCGTCATTGCGGCAGTCGTCATCTGCATTTTGCTCACCGGCATCGTCATCCTTGTCTGGTCGCTTCACCGCGCGCAGAAAGAACAGCAGAAAGCCGATGCCGCCAACGCCGCTAAGACGGCATTCCTCACGCGCATGAGCCACGACATCCGTACGCCACTCAACGGCATCCTGGGTCTTATCGAAATTGAGGAATTGAAAGACGGCGACATGCAGGCCGCCCGCGAAAGCCGCGCCAAGGCGCGTGTTGCCGCCAATCACCTACTCTCGCTGATCAACGACATCCTCGAGATGGGCAAAATCGAAGACCGCAAGCTAACTCTGGAACATGCGCCTTTTAACCTCAAAGAGCTCTGTGACGATACGCTGGTGCTGTGCAAGCTCCGCGCATCCGATAACGGCATCACAATGCAGGACAATAGTCTGCCGTACGCCACGGGGCCATATATGATCGGCAGTCCCACCCATATCCGACAGATCATAATCAACCTGTTAGACAACAGCATTAAGTACAACAAGCGCGGCGGCTCCGTCACCTTTAGTTCAAAGACCAAGCCACTCGATGATGGGCGCGCGCTCTTTTGCTTTAGCGTTTCGGATACCGGCATTGGCATGGCTCCCGAGTTTTTAAAGCATATCTATGAACCGTTTGCCCAAGAAGGTGACGATGCGCGCAGCAAGTTCCAAGGAACCGGCATGGGCATGCCAATCGTCAAGTCCCTTATTGAACTGATGGGCGGCACCATCGAAGTCCAGACGGAGCAGGGCAAGGGCACCGAGTTTATCATCCGTGTGCCACTGCGCCCGCAGGCGGAGCACCGTCCGGTGGAAAAGATCACTGAGCTGGAGGGCCTGAAGGCACTGGTGGTGGACGACGACTTCAACACCTGCGACAGCGTGACGAAGATGCTGGTCAAGGTGGGGATGCGCGCGGAGTGGACGCTCTCCGGCA
>USIL01000210.1:0-3139 GCA_900554655.1 uncultured Collinsella sp. | reverse complement strand
ACCAGCGCTCGAGCCACGACTTTGGCAAGGACATCATCCCCAAGCTGCTCGGCGAGGGCAAGCGCCTGTACAGCTACGAGTTCCACGGCTTCTGGAAGGACGTCGGCACCATCGCCAGCTTCCACGAGACCTCGATGGACCTGCTGGGCAACAACCCCGAGTTCGATCTGTTTGACAAGCACTTCCCCATCATGTCCAACATCACCACGCGACCGCCGCACTACATTGGTCCGGATGGTCGCCTGGACGACTGCTTGGTCTCCAACGGCTGCAAGATCTACGGCACCGCTCGCCACTCGATCCTTTCGACCGATGTCATCATCGAGGAGCGCGCCGTGGTCGAGGACTCCGTGCTGCTGCCGGGTGCGCACGTTAAGAGCGGCGCGCACATCTGCCGCGCTATTTTGGGCGAGAACTCCACGGTCGAAGAGGGCGTGAAGCTCGGCTCTGTCGATACCACCAAGGATACGGCCGTCGTTGGAAATGACGTCGTTATCGGGAAGGGGGAATGATCCGATGATCAATCGCAAGGCCATCGGTTACATCACCGCTAACTACTCTTCGACCTACGGCAGCGTGCTGCTCAAGGACCGCCCCATCGCGTCCGTTCCGTTTTTGGGCCGCTACCGCCTGATCGACTTTCCGCTGTCCAACATGATGAATGCCGGCATCAAGACCGTCGGCGTCGTCATGCCGGGCAACTACCGCTCGCTGATCGACCACGTGGGCTCGGGCAAGGACTGGGGTCTGGACCGCAAGAAGGGCGGCCTGTTCATGGTCCCCGGCAACGCGTATGGCACCACCAAAGGCGGCATGCGCTTCCTGCTGCGCGACATTATCTCCAACAAGACGCTGTTCCAGCGCTCGGACAAGCCCTATGTTGTGATGATGGGCACCAACATCATCTTTAACATGGACCTCAACACCATCATCGAGGCGCACGAGAACTCTGGCGCACAGATGACCGTCGTGTACTGCAAGGCCACGCGCAACGTTGAGGACGAGACCAAGCTCGAGATTAACGAGAACGGCCGCCTGACGGGCGTGAGCGCCGGCGTCGTGTACGGCGACAACGCGTCTATGGACTGCTGCATCGTCAACCGCGAGACGCTGCTCGAGAGCATCGATCACTACCAGGCCGCCGACTATCTGGACCTGCTCGAGGCACTCCAGGGCGACTTTGGCAACATCGACGTGTGCAGCTACGAGTACAAGGGCGAGGTCGTGGGCGTGTTTAGCGAGAAGTCGCTGTACCGCCGCAGCATGGACCTGCTCGACCAGACCGTGGCCGACCAGCTCTTCGACCCCGAGCGCCCGATCCTGACCAAGGCTCACGACGTGCCGCCTTCACGCTATGCGACCGGCAGCCACGCTTGCAACTCGATCATCTCGGCCGGCTGCATCATCAAGGGCACCGTGCGCAACTCGATCCTGTCGCGCGGCGTCGTGGTTGAGGAAGGCGCCTCGGTGACCAACTCGATCATCAACCAGAGCTGTATCATCAAGAGCGGCGCCCGCGTCGAGAACGCCATCCTGGACAAGAACAACGTGGTTCCCACCAACACCGAGCTTCGCGGCACGCCCGAGAACATCCTGGTGCTGGGCAAGGCCCCGTTAACATCCGACACCACCATCGTACGTTAACGTTGGCACCGCAACATCGCTCGTAACATGTAGAATAGCCGCCCGGTTCGCGCCAGGCGGCTATTCTCGAATTGCAACAGGGAGACAATATGGCTGATTCCAGCAAAAAGATGCAGATCGTGTTTGCCTCGGCCGAGTGCGCACCGTTTGTGAAGACCGGTGGCCTGGGTGACGTAGCGGGCTCGCTGCCTGCGGCGCTCGTGCGCGCCGGCGCCGAGGTTATCGTGATGGTGCCCAAATACGCCACCATCAAGGACGAGTACAAGGCGCAGATGGAGCTCTTCTCCGATTTTTACGTGAGCCTGGGCTGGCGCAATGAGTACTGCGGACTTGAGAAGCTCGAGCACGATGGCGTCACCTATATGTTCATTGACAACGAGCGCTACTTTGCGCGCGACTATCCGTATGGCTTCTTTGACGACGGCGAGCGTTTTGCGTTCTTCTCTAAGGCCATCACCGAGAGCCTGCAGCACCTGCCGGCCGGCTTTGAGTGCGACATCCTGCACTGCAACGACTGGCAGACGGCACTGGCGCCCGTGTTTTTGCGCGAGTTCTACCAGGGCCTGCCGCTGTACGACCGAGTCAAGACCGTGTTCTCGATCCACAACGTGGCGTTCCAGGGCCAGTTTAGCGACACCGTGATGGAGGATATCCTGGGTGTGGCACATATTCCGGCGGCCGCCTCGCAGCTGCGTTGCGACGCTTGCAGCATCAACTACATGCTGGGCGCGCTGCGCTATGCCGACGCCATCACTACGGTAAGTCCTACCTATGCCAACGAGATCCAGACGCCCGAATTTGGCGAGGGCCTGGACGGCGTTCTGCGCGAGCGTTCGTACGCGCTGCAGGGCATTTTGAATGGCATCGACGTCGCGGGCTTTGACCCGGCGACCGACAAGCGCATTGCCGCCAACTACACCGTCGAGGACCGTTCCGGCAAGGCCGTGTGCAAGGCCAAGCTGCAGGAAGAGCTGGGGCTCGAGGTTCGCGACGACCGTCCGCTTATGGTCATGGTCACGCGCCTGACGCGCCAGAAGGGCATGGACCTGGTCATGTACGCGCTCGACCGCATCTTGGCCGGCGGCGTGCAGGTGGCGGTGCTGGGCACCGGCGACCGCGACTACGAGGACGGACTGCGCTACTTCCAGGACAAGTACCCCGGCACCATGGCCGCACGCATCGAGTTCGATCCTGCGCTGTCGCAGCGCATGTATGCTGCCGCCGACATGTTCCTGATGCCTTCGAAGTTTGAGCCCTGCGGCCTGTCGCAGATCATCGCCATGCGCTATGGTACCCTGCCCATCGTGCGCGAGACCGGTGGCCTGAAGGACACCGTGGTCCCGTACAACGAGTTTACCGGCGAGGGCACGGGCTTCTCGTTTAGCAACTTTAACGGCGACGAGATGGGCGACGCGGTATTCCGCGCGGCGCGCCTGTTCTGGGATAACCGCGACGCTTGGAACCAGCTGGTCACGCAGGCCATGAGCCAGGACTT
>USIL01000209.1:0-3141 GCA_900554655.1 uncultured Collinsella sp. | reverse complement strand
GCAGGCCTGGGCGCCGGAGTAGTCGAACTCGCAGGCCTGGCCAATGACGATGGGGCCCGAACCGATAACGAGGATGCGCTTGATGTCAGTACGTTTCGGCATATTAGTTCTCCTCGGTCTCAGCGGTCTCGGACTCAGCAAAGTTCCAGCCGGCAAGGCGGTCCTTCGCGGTGTCGATGTCCAGGTAGTTCTCCTCGCCGTCCATGAGTCGCGTAAAGGCGGTAAAGAGATAGTGGGCATCGGTGGGACCGGGCGAGGCCTCGGGGTGGTACTGGACCGAGAAGCACGGGGCGTCAAGCAGCTGAATGCCCTCGGCGGTGCCGTCGTTGAGGTTCACATGTGTCAGGCGAATGCGGCCAAAGCGCTCGTTCATCACGACCGGCGCGATTCCGCGGCGCACCCAGACGCGCAGATCTCCATCGGCCGCATGCTCGGTCTCGCCGCCGGAAAGCTCGGGGACAAGCTTGCCCAAGCTGGGGAACAGCAGGCCAAAGCCATGGTTTTGCGCGGTGATCTCCACGCGACGGCTTACCAGGTTCATGACCGGCTGGTTGCCACCGCGGTGACCGAACTTAAGCTTTTCCATCTGGGCGCCGCAGGCCAGGCTGATCATCTGATGACCAAGACAAATACCAAAGACCGGCACCTTGCCGATCAGCTGCTGCACCTGCTCGTAGGTCTCCACCACAGCGTCGGGGTCGCCGGGGCCATTGGACAAAAAGACGCCATCGGGATTCATGTCGAGCACCTCACTCGCAGGCGTATCCCACGGCACGACGGTAAGGTCGCAGCCGGCGCGGACCAGACCCTCCAGAATGCCGCGCTTCACACCGCAGTCGTAGGCGACCACTTTGTGACGGGCAGGAGCGGCAGCCGCAAGTGCAAAGTCATGCGTGGCAGGCAGGTCGGCGACCACAAACTCGTGAGGCGCGGGGCAGCTCACGGTCTTGACCAAATTCTCGCCCACCAGTGTGGGCGCTGCGGCCAGACGCTCGGCAAGCTCGTCGACGTCGAAGATCTCGGTCGAGATAATGCCCATCTTGGAACCATTGTCGCGCAGATGGCGCACCAGAGCGCGGGTGTCGACACCCTCGATAGCGACGATGCCGTGAGCGCGCAGGTACTCCGGCACGCTGACGGCCGAGCGCCAGTTAGAAGGCGTGGCGCACATGTCGCGAACGATCATGCCGCGCATAGCCGGAGCGCCCGCAGGGCGCACGGCGTCGCCGGGGAAGGCCGACTGGACGTCGGTCTCGTCGATACCGTAGTTGCCGATCTGCGGATAGGTCATGGTTACGATTTGGCCGGCATAACTCGGGTCGGTCATGACCTCAAAGTAGCCCTCGAGCGAGGTGTTGAAGCAGACTTCGCCGGTCGCGGTGCCCTCAGCGCCGCATGCACGTCCATAAAAAATGGTCCCATCCTCAAGATACAGGATGCAGGGACCGCAGGTGCCCTTGCTGGTTTTGGCCAGCATACGCTGGCAAAGCTCGCTGGGCGCGAAGGTGCGGGCGGCAGCGCCCGCGGTATGGTTGTTCGCCATAATTCTCCTTCCCGGTCTCACGGGACCGGCTTAAAGGTGTGTAGTTAGGCCTCGCGGTATTGTAACCGCAAGCATGGCTCATGGCGTTAATTTCATCGAAATGTTTACGAAATGATAATTATGACTTTCTATGCATAATGTTTTTTAATCCCCGTCCCAGAAAAATCATCCCGCGGGGCTTGTGGCTCACGCGGGATGATGGCGTCTTATTTTTTCTTGTCCTGCTCCAGCAGTTCGGACGGTGTGCGATCGGGCTTGCCGCCGCGGAAAATCTCGCGGCCATGCAGACGATGCTCCAGGTCACGCTCGGCCTTTTCCTCGTCAATCTTGGTCTGGCTCACCACCGGGTCCTCAATCAACGACGACACCGAGTTCACCTGCTTCTGAATGCGCTCGGCGATGGTGTCATCCATACTCACGATGCGCATCTTCCAGTCGATACTCGTGGCGTTGGATGAGCTCTTGGTCCACACGAACGTCAAAATGGCGCTCTGGTGGCCGCGCGCGGGGAACATGCCAAAGAAGGAATCGTGCTGAATGTTGCTATCCTCGTCGATATAGGCGTGAACGTTATACACCACGCGGTCGATTTTATCGTTGAGCAACGCGTTGGTCGCAAGCGCCGCGGCCTGAATCTGCCCGTTGGACAGCAGCTCGAGCTCGTTGGCAGACGATGTGTCCAACACCGTCACCTCGACCGTGCCCGTGCGTTCATCGGCTTCATCGACGGTAAAGTCGAGCGGGAACTGCGTAAAGCCGTTGCCCCATTCAAGTCCACCCTTGAGCGCGGTCGAAACGGTATCGACCGAAACGCTCTCGGACAGGTTGGCGGTATTCAGACGGCGCATCACGCCGTAGCCGATCTGCATGCCCACGATCAGCACCAAAATACCGATGACCACGGCCATCGCGGTCTTCGTAATGGTATGGCTCACCTGCGAGCCCGAAGGATCGTCCTCGGACAGCGGGTCGATATGTTTTGCCTGGCTCGCGCGGTCCTCGCTGCGCAGCTGCGCTAGCGCCGCTTTGTCACCGCGCTTGGCCGCGGCCTCCTTCTCACGCATGCGCTCAGTTCGCTTTTTGGCAAGCGTCGGATCCAAGACGCCGGATGCATCGATTTCGGAGAATAACTCCGTCACTTCTTCCGGAGTCAAAGGGTTCTTGTCAGCCATAAACTTCCTGTCATATCAATCAGTCGAGCTCGTGCGCACGCGCACCTTCGAACTGCATTCGATAGTAACGGGCATAGGTGCCGCCACGGGCGAGAAGCTCCTCGTGCGTGCCACGCTCCACAACGCGACCATGCTCAACGGTCGCAATCTCATCGGCGTGTTTAATGGTCGAGAGACGGTGGGCGATGATAATCGTGGTGCGGCCGCGTGCCAGCTCTTCGAGCGACGCCTGCACCGCCTCCTCGCTCTCGTTATCCAAAGCACTCGTCGCCTCGTCCAAAATCAGGATCTTGGGGTTCTTGAGAAACACGCGCGCGATGGCAACGCGCTGCTTCTGTCCGCCCGAAAGACGGCTGCCGCGCTCGCCCACGACCGTGTCATAGCCCTGTGGAAGCGACTCGATAAAGGCATCGATGTTGGCGCGAC
>USIL01000208.1:0-3178 GCA_900554655.1 uncultured Collinsella sp. | reverse complement strand
AACAGGAGGCCACTTAATGTGCTTTCCGTCTTGCGCAGGACTGTAGAGCAGGAAACTTCATCAGCGCCCGCCCCACGGGTAACCGGTGGGATAGACCAGTTCAGATGGGGCTTTGATGCATGGGTGGTCTGTTGTTGTGCAAATGGGTATCATACTGTGGTTATTGCATCGACTCTGTGATGCATGTTTGTACGTTCCCGGCGGTCGGTTTGCCAGAAGCGCCCCGTCGGTTGTTCCAGACCCGTTTCGAAGAAAGGAAACAACACTAACCTATGGCAGTTAAAAAATCATCTCCCTTGAAGATTATCCCGCTCGGCGGCCTTGACGGCATCGGCAAGAACATGACGGTCTTCGAGTGCGGCGACGACATGGTGCTCGTCGACGCCGGTCTCATGTTCCCGGATGACTCCCAGCCCGGTATCGACCTGGTGCTTCCCGACTACACCTATGTTCTAGAGAACGAGGAGAAGCTCCGCGGTATCGTCGTCACCCACGGCCACGAGGACCACACCGGTTCGCTTCCGTACCTGCTGCAGGACCTCAACAACAAGGTGCCCATCTTCTCGAGCAAGCTGACGCTTGGCTTTATCGAGGGCAAGCTTTCTGAGTTCCGCATCCGCGCACCCAAGTTCCGCGAGGTCAAGGGCGGCAGCCATGTCAACCTCGGCGGCATCTCGCTCGACTTCTTCTCGATGACGCACTCCATCCCCGGCGCTCTGGGCGTGTTCATCCGCACCAATCAGGGCACCGTTATGCACACCGGCGACTTTAAGCTCGACCAGACGCCCATCGACGGCGTCACGCCCGACTATGCTGCTATCAGCCGCTTTGCTAAGCAGGGCATCGACCTGCTGCTTTCCGACTCTACCAACGCCACGGTTCCCGGCTTTACCAAGTCCGAGGCAGAGGTTGGTCCCAACCTGCTGCACGCCATCAAGAACGCCCCGGGTCGCGTGTTCGTCGCTTCGTTCTCGAGCCACATCCATCGTTTGCAGCAGATCTGCGATGCCGCCCGCAAGTGCGGCCGTAAGGTCGTTGTGACCGGTCGCTCTATGCTCACGAACACCCGCGTGGCGCGTGAGCTGGGCTACCTCAACATTGATGACGCCGATATCATCGATGCCTTCGACATTGATAACCTGCCCGACGACAAGATCGTCGTCATGTGCACTGGTTCGCAGGGCGAGCCGCTGTCGGCTCTGTCCCGCATGGCCAATGGCGAGCACAAGACGCTTTCCATCCACGAGGGCGATACCGTTATCCTCTCTGCAACTCCTGTTCCCGGCAATGAGAAAGCCGTCCAGCAGGTCGTCAACAGCCTTGCCAAGCTCGGCTGCGACGTGTGGGATAAGAACCGCGCTCTCGTCCACGTCTCCGGTCACGGTAGCCAGGAGGAGCTCAAGCTCCTGATGGCCATGGCCAAGCCCACGTACTTTATGCCGGTTCACGGTGAGGCCGTGCACCTGCGCGCCCATGCCCAGCTGGCCCGCAAGATGGGTCTCAAGGACGATCATATCTTTATCCTCGATAACGGCGACACGCTCGAGATGCGCGGCGGTATCGTCAAGCGCGGCACGCCCGTCGAGTCCGGCGTCGTCTACGTCGACGGTCTGCGCATCGGCGATACCGACCCCATCGTCCTGCGCGATCGCCAAAAGCTCGCCAACGACGGTATGGTCACGGCCGTTGCCATCGTCTCGCTCAAGCATAAGAAGATCGAGGCTATCGAGTTCTCGGGTCGCGGTGTTTCGTTTGCCATCGATGACCAGTTCTCCGATGATGCCTCCGCAGCCATCATGAAGACGATTGAGAAGGGCAAGTTTAGCTTTACGAGCAGCGGCTCCGATGCCATACGCAAGGCCGTGCGTGACTCGCTCTCCAACTTTATCTGGAGCCGTACGCGCACTCGCCCGATGATCATCCCGGTCGTCATGGAGGTTTAGTTTGGCGCGCGGATCTGCACAAAACGCCAAAGGCAATAAGACCAACAACCAACCGGCATCTGCTAAGGGTGCCGGTTCCCATCTTCGTGCCAATAAGGGCCACGAGTCCGAGTTCGATGATTTCGAGCCCCTGGTCGAGCCTTCGGCCAATCGCGATATCGCCGGCGGGGTCATTGCCGTTTTGGCGATTGCGTCCTTCATTGCCGTGATTTCCCCGGCAACGGCACCCGTGACAGCTGCGGTTGCCGGTTTCTACCACCTGGGCTTTGGTCTGGGCGCCTACGTGCTGCCGATCGTCATCTTGCTGTTTGCCGCCACGCTCTTTTTGGGTGAGGACTCGCCGCTCAACATTCGCTCGGTTGCGGGCGGTGCCGTGGTCTTTGTGGCCATTGTCTCTATCCTGTCGCTGATGGTGCCGGGTACGACCGGCTCGTGCGACCTTATGTTTACGCCGCAGAACCTTTCCGCGTCGGGCGGCTACATTGGCGCCTTTATCGCAAGTACCTTGCAAAACGCCCTGGGTAAACCTATCGCCATGGTTGTTTTGCTGGGACTTGTCGTCGTTGGCCTGGTCATTATCGGCTTCTCGGTGGGCGGCGTTTTGCGCTCCGCACGCGATCGCGCTGCCGATTTTGCCGAGCGTCGTCGTGCCGATGTCAATGCGAGCCCGTGGGGCGATGAAGAGGCCCTGTCGGTTCCCGGCGTCTCCCGTCCGCATCTGAGCATTCTGCGTCAGAAGGGAACTGACGCCGCCGTGACCACGGTCATGGGTGGCGATGTTGATCCTGTTTTAGATGACGACGAGGACGATGACCCGTTTGTCGACGTGTCCGAGGCCGTGGAGGCCGAGCGCGCTAAGACCACGCTGCTGCCGCGTCGCCATGCCAAGAAGGGCAAGGCCGCGCCCAAACTTAACACGAGCGAGCCCGACCCGTCTTGGTCCGATAGCGAGATTGAGCTCACTGAGGGTGATGACGAGGACGACGAGGCTCCGATCGAGACTACCAAGACGACCTTGCTGCCGCGTCGCCATGCAAAGCGCGGCCAGGTAACCGGCCAGCTTTCGATGGAAGACGACCCCGATAAGTTCGACGAGTCCGAGCCGCCGTTTGCCGTGAATCCTGTCTCGGCAGCACCTCAGATTCCCGACTTCTTGAAGCATCCCAAGGTTGCCGATGCGCCTGCCTCGAGTGCTGTCGAATCGGCTGCGGCTAGCGATGGGGGAGCGGACGGTG
>USIL01000207.1:0-3205 GCA_900554655.1 uncultured Collinsella sp. | reverse complement strand
CAACGGAAAGGCGGGCCTCGCGCTGCGGAGTGTTTTCAAAACCAAGCCCGGCCCCGGCCTGCATTGACACAGCTGGCGGTTCTTGGGCATCGCTTGCTGGCGGGGGTCCTTGTCTGAGTTGGACTTGGTTGGCGGGGGTACTGGTCCCGGTCGCTGTCCCGTCCCAGCATCGCCCTCAGCTTCTCAAAGCTTTCCTCGCTCAGGCAGTGCTCCATGTGGCAGCCCTCTTGCGACGCGACCTCAGCCGAAACACCCGCATCCTCCAGCAGCCCCACGAAAAAGCAGTGGCGCTCCCACATTTGACGGGCGACCTCAAGACCGCGTTCCGTCAGATGCACGTCGCGTTTGCCCATCTCCACGTAGCCGGTGCTCTCCAAGGCCGCCATGGCTTTAGAGACGCTTGCTTTGGTTACGCCCAAGTATTCGGCAACGTCGATCGAGCGCACGATGCCCTGACGTTCCGATAGAACGTAGATCGATTCGAGATAGTCTTCTCCGGATTCACGCAGGGCCATGGGCCGCCTTTCGCGATGGCTTCTAGTTAGCCTTTGGATACTTTTGCTTGATTTACTTTACCGCAAAAGTTGCCCATGTCTTACTACTTTGCCTAAAAGTTAGCCGTGTTTCACAAAACATGCGGGACGAAAACAAAATGGGGACGCCCCGCAAGGAGTGTCCCCAGCTGCCGGCAGAAAAGGAACGTCCCTAAGTGCCGGCCGCAGCTACAGTAGCCCAAAGTGCTTGGCGGCGCTGTAAATGCCGTCGTCGTCCACGGCGGTCGTCACGTAGGTCGCTGCAGCCTTCACCGTGTCCTGCGCGTTGCCCATGGCCACGCTCGTGCCCACGGCGGAAAACATCGACAGGTCGTTCTCGCCATCGCCAAAGGCAATCGCCTCGCTCGCATCGATGCCCAGGCGCTCCAGCGTCGCCGCCACGCCCAGGTCCTTACCGCCGTTGGCAGGGATAATGTCGCAGAACAAATCACACCAGCGCGTAGTGAGAGAATGCGCCACCGCATCGGTCACGATATGCTCGTCGGCCGGGTCCACAAAGGCGCAGAACTGGTAGACCGGTGCGTCAAAGGCGTGCTCAAACGGCTCCTCGTGGTAGACAATCCCCGCGTTGCTTCCGGCCGTCACCACGCGCTCGGACAGGCGGTTCACAAACGAGTTCTCGCCCTGCATGCACAGCGAGTCGTAGCGCCCCTGCGCCACCTGGTCCACAATCACCGCGACGTCGTCCGGATCGATCGGGCAGCTGCGGTAAACGCCCTCGGCATCAAAACAGTGCTGGCCCGAAAGCGTAATGTACGCATCCCAACCCAAGTCGAACAGCCAATCCGGCATCTGGTAGGTCGGGCGACCCGTGGCGATCACGCACGCAATCCCCTGCTCGTGAAAGCTGTCGAGCACCTGCCGCGCCGACGCCGGGATCCGGTGCGTCTTAAAGCTCAGCAGCGTGCCGTCGATATCGAAAAACGCAGCCTTGATCATCCTCGTCTACTCCTCGCCCTCGAGCTTCTCGCTCGCCTCGAGCCACGCCATCTCCAACTCGTCCATGGCGGCGTGGGCCTCGTCGATCTTTGCCTGCTGCTCGCCGAGCGCGGTGTAGTTGGTCGGATCGACCTGGGCCATGGCGGCCTCGGCCTCCTCCACGCGGGCGCGCTGCGTCTCCATCTTGCGCTCGAGCGAGCTCACCTCACGGCGAAGCTTTTGACGTTCGGCGTTGGAAAGGCCATTGGGCTGACCGCTCGACTTGGGCTTTTCGGCCGCAGCCGCCGCGGCACCGGTGTCGAACGTGCCGGTCTTGGCGCTCGGCGCGCCCACGGGCTCGCCCTCGGCCGTGGCGTTGCACAGGCGCAGGTACTGGTCGACGCCGCCGGGCATATGCGTCAGGTGGCCGTCGAGCAGTGCCCACTGCTGGTCGGTCACGCGCTCCATCAAAAAGCGGTCGTGCGTCACCAGAATCAGCGTGCCGGGCCAGCCGTCCAGCAGATCCTCGACAATCGCAAGCATGTCGGTATCCAGGTCGTTGCCGGGCTCGTCCAGGATGAGCACATTGGGCTCGTCCAGGATTGTCAGCAGCAGCGACAGGCGACGGCGCTGGCCGCCCGAAAGATCGCCGATGCGGCTCCAGAGCTGCTGCGTCGTAAAGCCCAGACGCTCGCAGAGCTTCTCGGGCGAAGTCTCCTTGCCGTCGATGACGTAGTACTTCTTATAGTGGCTGAGCACCTCGCGGATCGTGTCGCCCATGTAGGGCTCGAGCTCCTCGAGCTGCTGCGACAGCACGCCAAAGCGCACCGTCTGGCCGATCTTCACGCGGCCGCGCAGGGGCGCGATCTTGCCCTGGATCACGTCGAGCAGCGTCGACTTGCCGGCGCCGTTCTCGCCCAAAAGACCATAGCGGTCGCCCGCGCCAATGAGCCAGGTCACATCGGTGAGCACCTGCTTGGGCGCGCCATCGGTATCCGCATAGCCGGCGTCCACGTCGACCACGTCGATAACCTGCTTGCCCAGGCGGCTCACCGCCAGGCGCTTGAGCTCCAGCTCGTCACGCACGGGCGGCACGTCGGCAATCAGCTCGCGAGCAGCCTCAACGCGAAACTTGGGCTTGGTGGAACGAGCCTGGGCGCCGCGGCTCAGCCACGCGAGTTCCTTGCGCGCCATGTTGCGACGGCGCTCCTCGGTAACGGCGGCCATGCGGTCGCGCTCCACGCGCTGCAGGATGTAGGCCGAGTAGCCGCCCTCGAAGGGGTCGACTTGGCCGTCGTGGACCTCCCACATGCTGGTGCAGACCTCATCCAAGAACCAGCGGTCGTGCGTGACCACGAGCATGGCGCCCTGACCGCGCTGCCAGCGAGCCTTAAGGTGGCGTGCAAGCCAGTTGATGGTACGCATGTCCAGATGGTTGGTGGGCTCGTCGAGCATGAGCACGTCGTAGTCGCCAATCAGCAGGCGCGCGAGGTCCACGCGACGACGCTGGCCGCCCGAAAGCTCGCCCACCGTGCCCTCCCAGGGCACATCGCTGATGAGGCCGGCCAGAATCTGGCGCGTACGCGGACTCGACGCCCACTCATACTCGGGCGTGTCGCCCACAACGGCATGATGCACGGTGTCGGTATCGACCAGGTTGTCCTTTTGGCCGAGCAGACCGATCGTCGTGCCGCGGCGGTGCGTCACGCGTCCGTCATCGGGCTCCAGCGTGC
>USIL01000206.1:0-3229 GCA_900554655.1 uncultured Collinsella sp. | reverse complement strand
AAGTGCCGTCATCCTAATCATCTTTGGCCTGGACCTTATCAAAAACCAGCGCCGCAACGCCGCCCGCCTGTCCTACATCCTTATTGCATTCACCGTCGTCGAGCTTTTGGTCGACGTGATGCTCCAGGGCATCGGGCCTTTCTTGCTGCGCCCCGCCATCCAGCTCGGCATCCTTGTCGCGCTTTCGGCCACCGTCGACCCCACACTGCGCCAGGAGCGCGAGCTGCAGCGCCGCCTGCAGGAGATGCTCGACCGCGACGCCGCCGCCGAGGGCATGCTCGGGCGCGATGAAACCGGCGAGGGCTACATCAAGCTCAACTACTTCAACCTGTTCTGGGTATTCTTTGTCTGCTGCGTGCTCGGCCTGGTCCTGGAGGATATCTGGCATATGACCGTCAACGATCCGGGTGTCTACCAGGACCGCGCCGGTATGCTGTTTGGCCCCTTCAGCCCCATCTACGGCTTTGGTGCCGTGCTCATGACCATGGTGCTCAACCGCTTCTATAAAAAGAACCCCATCATCATTTTCCTGGTGAGCGCCCTGCTCGGCGCCAGCTTTGAGGTGTTCGTGGGCTGGTTTATGCAGACCGCGTTTGGCGTGGTCTCGTGGAGCTACTCGCACATAACGCTGTTCGGTATGCCCGACCCGCTCGTGGTCCTCACGGGCGGACGCACCTGCACGGGCTTCGCCTGTCTGTGGGGCCTGGGTGGCCTCATCTGGATCAAGCTGCTGCTGCCGAGGCTGCTCAAGCTCATCAACATGATTCCGTGGAAGAGCCGCTACTCGGCTACCGTCATCTTCACCATCATTATGCTGGTCGATGGCGTTATGACACTGCAGTCGCTCGACTACTGGTACCAGCGCGTCAACGGCACGGAGCCGGATATTCCCGTCGCGCAGTTCTACGGCAAGTACTTCGATAATGACTTTATGGAGAATCGCTTCCAGAGCATGACCATGAGCCCCATGGATACGACGCGCGTGTAGCGCCATGCAATGCCGAGATTTTCCAACACACCGAAAAGCCCACTGGTAGACTGATGAACTGCCAGTGGGCTTTTTGTTGGCGAGTGCTGCTGCCGGCCTTACGCCTCGCGCTCGACCTCGCTCACACACTCATTTTTGATGGTACCGACGAGCGCCTGCAGTGCGTCGACCACATGTGGGCGAATGTCTCCGCCGATGAGTACGAGCATGATGTCGTCGCCCACGGCAAGCTCGCCGCTCGCCAGCCACACGCGCACATAGCCGATACCCGGCATCGTGCGCGTTGCCTCGATGGCGGCCTGCACCTTTTCGGCATCGAAGCCGAACACCATGCCGCCCACCTTATGTCCAGGCGCCACACCATTTGTCTCGATCCCACGCACCTCGGACTTAGGCGTCGCACGCACCACGCCGTTGTGTGTCAGGTACATCCCACAATCAGCCGCCGAAGCATCGGCCTTGGCTTCGCGCAGCCAAGCATCAACCGAAGGCATCGATTTGCCACTTTCAAGCATCATTTCTCCTTTTGATTTCCAGGGTAGTCTTTTTGGGACGGGGCCCGGACACTTTATTCCTCGACCGGCGTGAGCACCATGACGGCGCGCGTATTGCTAAATGACAGCGAACGGCAGGTCACAAGCGTTACGACCTTGGTTGCCGAAGCGGCACGCTCGGTGGCGTCGCTCGCCACGGCAGAAGCACCGTCGAGCATCTCGGACAGATAGCTCTTCAGTCCGTCATCGCCTTCAAAGTTGGGCGTGCGCGCCTTGGCATACGTGTCCTCGACGACCTTGGTCGCCAGCGGTCGCAGCTTATACGTTGCATCGCGCGTGATGTAATACACGTACTCGATGCTATCGAATGTCGCTTGGTCGGTGGTGTCCGAAATCACGTTGAACATCGACCCGTCATTCATGTGGTGGCCGTAGATCGTGGTCTGCTGGTCAACCATTCCCGGCGCGGTGTCATCGCTATCCAGGAAAATGGCCCCGGACGCATTGGCCGTACCGTCGAACAGCGTGTTGAGGTATTTGGAGTTGTTGTTGGTCTGCACCACGGGATAGTTGATGTTGGTTCCCGGCACGTAAATCCAACCCACAATCTCGGGGTTTGTCTGAGCAAGCGCATCGAAGTCGATAATCGGCACGCCGCTAGCGTCCTTATCGCTTACATATTGCTTCTCGATTTTCTGGTATGAATCGCTCGCCTGCTTATAGCCAATCTGAGCATTGATAAAGATGGCGGCGGCGGCGACAATCAGACCGATACCCACGATGATGAGCAGAATGGGAATGACGGAGCGGCGCTTTTTGCGCGGCGGCTCGGTGTAGCTGGACGGAGCGCCGCTCGGTTGCCTCGTCGTCCGGGTCTGCTTCTTTGCCGTGCCATATGACGAGGGGCGATACGCAGCCGGCGTATCCTGACGGCGATGGGACGTCGGCGTTACGGGGCGCGGCGCACGAGCCTGTTGAGGAGAGGATGCCCGACCCTGCTGTGCCGCATGAGCGGCACCCGGCTTCGACGGATCGGGAATCTGAGAAGCCTTGAATCGTTTTCCCTGATAGTCGGACATGACTCTCCCTATGATTACAGCGGAACGGCAAGTCGCTTAGGCGTCGGCCATCTCCTGCTTCATCTTCTCGATAACCTTGCGGTACTCGGGGTCGCAAGCACCCAGAATCTGCGTGGCATAGATGGCGGCGTTCTTGGCGCCGTTGATGGCAACGCAGGCCACGGGCACGCCCGAAGGCATCTGCACCATCGACAGCAGCGAATCCATACCGCCCAGGTCACTCGTCTTCATAGGCACACCGATAACCGGCAGCGGCGTAAAGGCAGCCACGACACCACCCAAGTGAGCGGCCTTGCCGGCGGCAGCGATAATTACTTTGATACCGCGATCGGCAGCAGTCGAGGCCCACTCGTGGACCTTTGCCGGCGTGCGGTGTGCGCTCGCAATGACGAGCTCATAGGGCACACCAAGCGCCTCGAGCTCGGCGGTGCAGCCTTCCATAACGCCCAGATCGGACTTGGAACCCATGATGATCCCGACAACCGGCTTTTGATCTGCCATAAACAAAGACCTCCTGTTGAGAGCAGCGACGCGGCGGATCCGCGACCCTTAACTACTGAGAGTAGTATAGCTGCTCCCGTCCCTGCGGTCTTTGTGGCGCTTCGCGGGCGGGCCAGGCTTTATCTTCACTCCGGTTGCTTCGCAAAGTCGTTCAGATAAAGCCTGGC
>USIL01000205.1:0-3256 GCA_900554655.1 uncultured Collinsella sp. | reverse complement strand
TTCATGAGCTTCTCGCGGTCCTTGGTCAGGCCGAAGAGCTTGTGGTACTCACGAATGGTCGGGAACGGAGCGCCCTCGAGGCGCTCCTGCTGCACGCGCAGCATGTAGACGACGTCCAGCTCGGGCAAGACGGAATCGAGGTCGCTCGTCACGTGGTCGCAGCCCAGGACCTCGGGCGCCGGAGGCAGCAGCGTGCCGGGAGCGACGGCGTAGGTCTCGCAGCCCATGATCTTAAGGGCGGGGATCAGCGAGCCGCAGACACGGGAGTGCGCGATATCGCCGACGACGGCGACCTTAAGACCGTGGAAGTCGCCCTTATGCTCCCAGATGGTGTACAGGTCGAGCAGGGCCTGCGTGGGATGGTTGTGCTTGCCGTCGCCGGCGCAGATGACGCTCGCGGGCGAGTTCTGCGTGACGATGTAGGGAGCACCGGCGTGCTTATCGCGCACGACGATGCAGTCGATCTTGTAGGCGTTGAGGGTCTCGACGGTGTCGACGAGGCTCTCGCCCTTGACCGTGGAGGTCGAGGAGCCGCCAAAGTTGAGGCTGTCGGCCGAAAGACGCTTCTCGGCGAGCTCGAAGGAGCTGCGGGTGCGCGTCGAGGGCTCGTTGAACATGTTGACGATGGTCTTGCCCTTGAGCGTGGGGACCTTCTTGATGGCACGCTCGTTGACCTCGGAGAACGCCTTGGCGGTCTCGAGGATGAGCTTGATGTCCTCTTCGGAGTACTCGGTAATGTCGATCAGGTGCTTATGGTTGAACGCCACGGTACTACTCACCTCCCAGCGGCGCGGAGCCCACGTGGGAACCCGGCGCGACGTCGTTAATCTCGACAGCGGTGTGGCCGTCGACTTCCTTCATATATAGGTGCACGTTCTCCTCATGCGACGAGGGAACGTTCTTGCCGACAAAGTCCGGCGAGATGGGGAGCTCGCGGTGGCCGCGGTCAACGAGGACTGCCAGCTCAATGCGGCTCGGACGGCCCAGGTCCATGACGGCGTCTAGAGCGGCGCGGATGGTACGGCCCGTATACAGGATATCGTCCACCAAAACGACGCGTTTGCCATCGACGCTGAAGGGAATGTTGGTGGCGTGGATCGCGGGAGCGAAATTGGTAGCGTAGTCATCGCGGTAGAAGCTGATGTCGAGGCTGCCGAGCGGAACGTCGACGCCCTCGATCTCCTTGATCTCCTCGGCGAGCTTCTTTGCCAGAAGGTCGCCGCGCGTGACGATGCCGACCAGAGCGAGGTCTTCACAGCCCTCGTTGCGCTCGAGAATCTCGTGCGCGATGCGGGTCATCGCTCGATTGACGGCGGTCTCGTCCATGATGACCGCCTTGGGGGAAGTCGTGCCCATCGATCTCCTTCCTCACATGTCTTGACTGCTGACACAGTCAAAAAAATAGATGCCCGACCGCTTAAAGCGGACCAGACACCCACAGGAAGGGCTGCTCTTTGGCAGCTATGTAATTCCATGTGGGTATCTCGTACCCCTTTAATGGTCATGGGATAGTGTAGCCAACCTCGAGCTTAATTGCGAGCATTAATACAGAGCAATCCGTAAACGGAGCCCAATGCTCCATAAACCTATATATATTTGTGGGACGAGCTTGAAAACGCACGCACGAGCTGGCATAATCCCCTCTGCTGCACGCAAATCGGATCTACGTCCAGGGCCGTGGCGTGGGCACTATCGCCAAAAGAGGAATATCTCTGTGTAGATTACGCACAGGGAGCGACTTCTGTGCTATAGTTCAGGCTTGTTTGTTAACGCGACATGTTCGTTTGTCGCCCAAGGAGGGTCAGTTATGTCCAAAGTTTGCGAAGTTTGCGGTAAGCACCCCGTTGCCGGTCGCTCCATCAGCCACTCTCACCGCGTCACCAACCGTAAGTTCCGCCCCAACATCCAGCGCGTCTACGTCGTCGTCGATGGTCACCGTCGCAAGATGAACGTTTGCTCCACCTGCCTCAAGTCCGGCAAGGTTGCGCGCTCCTAAATAAGGTCTTACCAAAAAGTACCTCGGACTCTCCGGGTCAAAGACCTCGCGTTCACATAGAACTTACCAAAGGCGCCCTCCCCTACGGAGGGCGCCTTTTTGCACTCATTGGGGACAGACTTATATGAGGGTTTGCAGATGTCAAAGGGATCATAGCCCAGCTGGTATGCCTTGTAACTAACGGTACGCCTCGAGCGAGTCGGACGCACCTTACACGGGATTGAAATGGATGTAATCGAGTAGCTGCACCGCCTGTGTGTCCGACTCAACCGCGACCCGCGAATAGCGATTATCAAACAGATGTCCCGTTTTCCCATTGAAATACTCATGAGAGTCTGTACCCAATGAGCGGGGCGATGCAGCAGGCAGATAGTTTTAGTTAAAACGTTTCAGTTTATTGAAGCGTTTTAGTGTGCCTTTTACAGGAATCTTACCGTTCACCGAATTATTTCTTGCTATCATGCAAGGCGTAGGGTAAATCTCCGATCGCAAGGAGACACAAATGGTGAAAAAGTCACCGGAAAACACTACTCCCGCAATTGTGGACAACGTAGAGGCGCTTGAGGCTAAGCTCGCTCAGATGCGAGAGGCCCAGGCGCTTTTTGCTACGTACACGCAGGAGCAGGTCGACAAGATCTTCTATGAGGCCGCCATGGCCGCCAACAAGGCTCGTATCCCGTTGGCGAAGATGGCCATCGAGGAGACCGGCCGCGGCGTTCTTGAGGACAAGGTCATCAAGAACCACTACGCCGCAGAGTACATCTACAACGCTTACAAGAACACCAAGACCTGTGGTGTCCTGGAGCGCGACGAGGCTTATGGCATCACCAAGATCGCCGAGCCCATCGGTATCGTGGGCGCCGTCATCCCGACGACCAACCCCACCTCCACTGCGATCTTCAAGACGCTGATCAGCCTGAAGACCCGCAACGCCATCATCATCTCCCCGCACCCGGCTGCCGCCAAGTGCACCATCGCCGCCGCCAAGCTCGTGCTTGACGCCGCCGTCAAGGCCGGCGCCCCCGAGGGTATCATCGGCTGGGTCGATGTCCCCTCCATCGAGCTGACCAACATGGTCATGCGCGACGTCGACATCATCCTCGCCACCGGTGGCCCGGGCATGGTCAAGGCCGCTTACTCCTCCGGCAAGCCCGCCCTCGGCGTGGGTGCCGGCAACGCCCCGGCCTACGTTGACACCGATGTTGACATCGTGCGCGCCGCCAACGATCTGGTGCTCTCCAAGCACTTCGATTACGGCAT
>USIL01000204.1:0-3267 GCA_900554655.1 uncultured Collinsella sp. | reverse complement strand
CTTGCAATCGTTTGCAGTTGTTTTCCCAGATGAATTAGGGAAGCGCGATGGAGCGCTTGCGCGATTGCGGGAAATTTCGATACTCGTCCATCCCCCACGTGCCAAACTCTCACTCCCTAAATATGCCATAAGCTCTCGCTATTCGTCTTACAAACATTACTTACTCTAATCTGTAATTGTTTATCGTTTATCATTAAGTATGTTATAAGATTTAAATATCATCCTAGACATTGGTTGGAGGAGCTATGATCCGCTGGAACGCATCCACATCGAATGAAACCATCAGCCGCGAACAGGCAATAGCCAATCTGAGGAAGCTCACTCGCTACTGCAAATGGGCCACAATCTGCACCGCCGTGGCGCTCGCTCTGGGACTCCTCGCAGTCATTGCAATCTACGATCTACTCATATTGCCTAGCCTCTCCCAAGGGTTCTGTCTCCAATCCGTAGAGCTTGAGGCTGGCGAAGGGCCAATTCTCGCTCTCGTCGGCGCCGATGAACACACCCCTCTTATGCTTGTCGCGCACGACGGTCATACTGCCATAGGGAGCGCCATGATGACATGCCTTGCGTTTGCCATCGTGCTAAGCGCATACAGGTTTTTCTCCGCCATTGAAAAGGCGGGCAGGCCCTTTGACCTCGAATGCATCCGCATACTACGTCAAGTAGGACATTTGTTCCTTATTGGCGGCGTTGCTGTGAAGCTTCTTGGTGCCATAGTCACGGGGCTGATACTCTCAGGATTTGGCGGCAGCTTTACGGATGCGTTCGTCGGCCAGCTATTCGAGCCCTCCATGCTCTTTGCAGGCCTGATTATTTGCCTGATTGCCAGCATCTTCCGCTACGGGTATATCCTGCAAAAACAAGATGACGAGTTGCTCTAGGGGGAATCCATGATTATTCTGCGGCTCGACCGCATGCTTGCCGAACGCAAGATTTCATCCAAAGAGCTTGCGGAACGCGTGGGTATCTCCCAGGTCAATATGTCGCGTATCAAGACGGGCAAGGTTTCTGCCGTGCGCTTTTCAACTCTTGACGCGATATGCCGGGCACTCGACTGCCAACCGGGCGATGTACTGGAATATATATCCGACGATGAAGCCGATAGCCTTTTTGGACTTAAAGACGAATAGCCATAATTAAGCCGCCAATCACGCCCTCAACGCAAAAAGCCCGCCAGTACGACTTCCGTGCTGGCGGGCTTTCTGCTGTCAATCGGCTAGATGCTCGATGAGCCGTGCGACTCTTTACGCAAACAGGCCGTAGATGCTGATGTTGGCCTTGGCGTAGAGGCCGTTAGCATACTCGGTCCACTTGGAGCTGGCGCTCGAGGCCTGCGAAGAATACTGCTGGTAGGCGGTGTAATAGGCGGTCATGGCCTGCTTATAGGTCGCACTATCGGCCGTAAAGGCATCGTCGGCAAAGGCCTTGGCATAGGTGCTGTCGGCGTCCTTCCAAGTGCCCTTCTCGCTATCCCACTCGTCACCGGCAAGGTTGATGATGTAGTCGGCGTAGTCCTTGCTCGCGGTCTCCTCGTTGCCGTCAGCAGGCTCGGTCGGAGCGGTCGGCATGCTTGCGGAGCTATCGCCCACCTTCTTCTTGTAGAGCTTCTGCAGCGTCGCGGACTGGCGGACGATCTGCTTGGCCTGGTCCTTGGACACGCCATACTGCGTGGCCATGGTCTTGTAGTCCGAAGTGCCGATGGAATCCTCGGCGTATTTCTTCATCTCCTTAGAGGAGACGGTAATGCCCTCGTCCTCGGCAGCATCGAGCAGAATCTTGTTGCGCACGTAGGACAGGATGACGTCGGCAGACGGAGCGGTATAGTTGCCGTCGTCGTCCTTGACGGTGTCGAGGCTGTACTGGCTCTCGATGGCCTCGCGCGCGGTGATGTCACTCTTCTTGCCGTTGTAGCTGTAGCTTGCCACGGTCGAATCGAGCTGGTCCTCGGTCAGGGTCGACGAGCCGACACCCTTGCCGCCAAAGCCGCCATTGCCAATAAAGAAGCCGACCACCGCAGCGATCACGACTGCAACCACAAAGGCGGCAATCATCGTCTTCTTGTGCTTGGATACGCGATCGTCTTCATCGGAACCCAGGATATCGTCGTCCTCATCCTGGGCCTCGGGCATCAGATTCTCGTCAGCGGCATCCGCGGCAATCTGAGCCTCCAGACGGGCGTCCTCCACCTCGGCCGTCGTACCGGCAGCAATGTGCTCGGCAGACGTACCGGCGACCAGGTCGATCTTCTCGTCCTCGTCACCGTCGGGGCCTTCGCCGCGCTCGATGATCTGGATGCCGTCGATCTCGTCCTTCTCGTCCTTCTTTTGAATCAGACCCATATCGGTTACTCCTTGTTAGGAAACATAGTCCTCAATAGAATACGCCCGACAGAGCGCCGGGCGTATTGATTCTTAGGTTATACGCAAACACTTAAGTACTATTTAGGCGTTTGCAGCACGCATGCCTTAGGCCAGGTGCGCGATAACGGCATCGGCAAAGGCCTGCGTGCCCACGGCCCCCTCGACGGAGCCGGTCTGGGCACGACGAACGTCACCGGTAACCTGCTCGCCCTCGTCGAGCGTGGCAGATACGGCGGCGCGAATGCGATTGGCAGCGTCGTTCTCGCCCAGGTGATCGAGCATCATCGCAGCAGAAAGGATCTCGGCCGTGGGGTTGGCGATATCCTGGCCAGCGATATCGGGCGCGGAGCCGTGCGTTGCCTCGAAGATGGCGCAGTCGGCACCGATGTTGGAGCCGGGGGCCATGCCTAAGCCGCCCACCAGGCCGGCGCACAGGTCGCTCACGATGTCGCCGTACAGGTTGGGCAGCACCAGGACATCGAAGTCGTTGGGGTTCTGGACCAGGCCCATGCAAGTGGCGTCGACAATCTTGTCGTTGAACTCGATATCGGGATAGTTGGCGGCCACCTCGCGCGCCACGCGCAGGAACAGGCCGTCGGTCGCCTTCATGATGTTGGCCTTGTGCACGGCCGTCACCTTTTTGCGGCCGCAGCGACGGGCATACTCAAAGGCATACTCCACAATGCGGCGGCTCTTGGCGATGGAGATGGGCTTGATCGAGATGGCGGAATCGGCGGCGAAGGTCTTCTGACCCGAGCGCTCGACAAGCTGCGAGAGCTCCTCGACCTCGGCAGCCCCCTCATCGAACTCGATGCCAGCGTAGAGGTCCTCGGTGTTCTCGCGCACGATGACCAGGTCGACATCGCGGAAACGCGAGCCGTCACCCGGCTGCGACAGACAAGGG
>USIL01000203.1:0-3272 GCA_900554655.1 uncultured Collinsella sp. | reverse complement strand
GTCGCCGAGCCATTCTCGTGCAGCGCCTCGACCGAAGACGCCGAGGACACCATCAGCAGACCAAAGCACACCAAAGTAAACAGGCAGGCCATAAATATCAGACGGGGGCGCATGATGCGGGCGGGAACGCCGGCAATATAGCGTTCGCTAAACGACTGCCCGCCGCGACCGGAACGCGGTGTGCTACGCCGCGAGGAAGCACGGTCCGAGTCGGGCCTCCTCATACCTTGTCGGGGGCTCTCCTCTCTCACCGGCAACCCCTATTCCATTTGCGATTTCGCCGCAGCGGCAAGCTGGGCCACATAGTCCTTAAACACGCGGCCGCGCTCCTCATAGCCCGAGAACTCATCGAACGAAGAGCAGGCAGGAGAAAGTAAGATCACGTCGCCACGGCTCGACAGCGAACGGGCGACGTCCACGGCATCGCGCAGGTCATCCGCCTGGGCGATATCCACATCGCCATCGACATCGGCCTCGTCCATAGCGGCGGTGAAACGCTCGCGCGCATCGCCAAAGCAGACGACCGAGCGTACGTTATCCATAACAACGCGCGCGAAGTCCGTGAGCGGCGTGCCCTTATCGTGGCCGCCGAGCAGCAAGATCACGTCGTCATCGGGAAATGCCGTCAGCGCCTTCTCGACCGCATCGGTGTTGGTCGCCTTGGAATCGTTGACGTAGCGCACGCCGTCAATCTCGCCGCACGGCTCCACGCGGTGCTCGAGCGGCTGGAACGAGGCCAGACCGCGGCAGACACCATCGACATCGGCACCGACTGCCACGGCTGCCCTGGCAGCGCACAAGGCATTGATAACATTGTGATGGCCCGAGATCTTGAGTTCGGACGTGGCGACAAGCTGAGTCTCGACGCCCTTCAGGCGCACGACCATCGCGCACAAAGGCGGCATCCTTGCCCTCAGGCTCGTCAAAGGCAACCTTGCAGATGCGACGACCCGGCGTGTAGATGTACTCATCGAACTCGTGAATGCCGGCGTCTTCGACGTCGACGACCACCAGATCGTCATCGACCATATTGTCAAACAGCTTGATCTTGGCAAGCGCATAGTTCTTATGGCTCTTATGCCAGCCCAAGTGGTCGGGAGTGATGTTGAGCAGCACTGCCACGCGAGGGTGGAGCTCGGTGGTCGTAGCAATCTGATAGCTCGAGAGCTCAGCCACAAACCACTCGTTGTGGGCTCGGCCGTCAATCTCGTTGACCGGCGGCTCGCCGATGTTGCCGACAGCTACGCTGGCCTCGCCGGCAGCCTTGAGCAGATAATCGGTCAGCGACGTGGTGGTCGTCTTGCCGTTGGTGCCCGTGATGGCAATCCAGTTATCGGGCGACAGGCGATAGGCAAACTCGGGCTCACCCATAATCTGGGCGGCATGCTCGCGCCCGGCCTTAAAGAAGCCCGAGAACTCCGAGATGCCCGGGCACGTCACGCATACGTCATAGGCGCCCTCGACCTGTTCGGTCCCATAGACAAACGACGCACCAGCAGCCTCGAGCGCACGCGTGGCGTCATTGGGCTCAGAGGTGCCGCCGCCATACACGGTAACGGCGCTTACGCGCTCGGGATGTGCCATCGCCCAGCGGGCGACATCGAGACCGGATTTGCCCTGACCCAAAACGAGCAGGCTAAAGACTTCAGCAAGAGGCATGAAAGACCACTATCCCAACTGGAAGAACAGAGCAAGGCCAACGGCACCAAAGGCCGCAGCGATAATCCAAAAACGGATGACGACCTTGGTCTCGGCCCAGCCCTTCTTTTCGAAATGATGATGGATGGGTGCCATAAGAAAGACGCGCTTGTGCGTAAAGTGGAAGTAGACAACCTGAATCATGACCGACAGGGTCTCAACGATAAACAGGCCGCCGATGATGAGGGAGACGACCTCGGTGTTGGTCATGATGGACGTGCAGGCAAACGCGGCGCCCAGGGCAAGCGAGCCGGTATCACCCATAAAGATGCTCGCCGGATAGCAGTTGAACCACAGAAAGCCCAAGCAGGCACCGGCACACGCGGTGCAGAAGATGGACAGGTTCACGTCTCCGTGCAGAAACGCCATGGCAGCCATGGCGAGCATGGCGATCATGGAGGTGCCGCCAGCAAGACCGTCAAGGCCATCGGTCAGGTTCACGGCATTAGAAAGACCGGCAATCATCAACCAGCAAAAGACAATATAGAGCCACGGGAACGAATAGCCGCAGATGGTGGTCGAAAGCACGCCAAGGTCGATCGTCAACCCACCGGGAAAACGAATCTCGGGGGCGACGCCGCACCAGTTGACGGCAAGTACCGTAAAGGTGACACAGATAATGGTTAGGCCGATCATCTTGGCATGGGGCGTCAGACCGAGCGAGCGCCCATGCGTAACGGAGGTCAGGTCGTCGATCAGGCCCAGCACGCCGGTCGCCAGCGTGGCGAGCAGCACGAGTACGAGCTCGGTGGTGAGCTTGCCCATCAGCAGGCAGGTCAGCGAGATCGCGACGAGGATGACAACGCCACCCATGGTGGGCGTTCCCTGCTTCTTCAGATGGGCCTGGGGACCATCGTCACGCACCTGCTGGCCGAATTTCAGCTTGTGCAGAAAAGGGATGATAATGGGGCAAAGCAGTGCGCTGATGGCAAATGCAATAATGATAGCTAGTATGGTTTCATGAATCATAAAGGCACCTCAATCTCATATGTATGTCTTATTTGGTAAATAGTATACGTCTTTTTTGCAGAATAATCAACTTAAAGGTTTGGAAGTATCCATGCAGGGAAGAATATTTTCAAAAAGTGTTCCGATCACCGGAGCTGCTATGGTACCTCCATAATAGATCCCTTCCGGCTCATCAATAGTGATCAGAGCGATCACTTTTGGATCATTTGCAGGGGCAAAACCTAAAAAAGAAGAAATATATTTTTTCCTGCTTCTTGGCAGTTTTTCGGAAGTTGCGGTCTTCCCGCCAATGGAAAATCCTTCCACTGCTGCCTTTCTCCCACTTCCTTCTGCTACTACCTGCTCTAACACATAGCGCATGGTAGCACTGGTCTCTTCTGACAGGATCCTTTTTCCCAATGGCCAGGAAAATTCCCGGTAATTTTTCCCATCAGGACTGACTGTCCCCAGAGCGAAATGAGGCGTGATCCGTCTTCCTCCATTGACGATAGAGGCGGCTGTCGTGATCAGCTGGATGGGGGGGATCTGAACCAGGTGGAGCGTATCCGGCAGGCGGTGTACGACCGCTGGGAGTGGAACTATGGAAGTTCCCCCCGGTGTCAGAT
>USIL01000202.1:0-3282 GCA_900554655.1 uncultured Collinsella sp. | reverse complement strand
CTGCCATAACTCGCTGTGCGCCGTGGGCGGCACCATCAACGAGGACGACCACGTCTTTGGCCTCTCGGCTGCCAAAAAGTACGGCGGTATCTTCGTTCCGCCCCACATCGCGGTCATCCACTCCTTTATGCGCGAGAACTTTGCCGGCTGCGGCAAGATGATCCTGGGCTCCGACTCGCACACCCGCTACGGCGCCCTGGGCACCATGGCCGTGGGCGAGGGCGGCGGCGAGCTGGCCAAGCAGCTGCTGCGCGACACCTACGACGTTGCCTACCCCGGCGTCGTCGCCATCTACCTCACGGGTGCCCCGCGCCCCGGCGTCGGCCCGCACGATGTGGCGCTCGCCATCATCCGCGCCGTCTTTGCCAAGGGCTACGTCAAGAACAAGGTCATGGAGTTCGTGGGTCCCGGCATCGCGAGCATGACGACCGACTACCGCAACGGCGTCGACGTCATGACCACCGAGACCACCTGCCTTTCCTCCATTTGGGCCACCGACGAGGACACGCACGCGTTTTTGACCATGCACGGCCGCGGCGACGACTACCGCGAGCTCAAGCCCGCTGATGTCGCCTACTACGACGGCTGCGTCGAGGTCGACCTGTCGAGCATCAAGCCCATGATCGCGCTGCCGTTCCATCCTTCCAACGGCTTCGAGATTGACGAGCTCAACGAGAACCTCGAGGGCATCCTGCACGAGGTCGAGCTCGAGGCCGCCAAGATCGGCGAGGGCAAGACGCACTTTAGCCTGCTCGACAAGATCGTCGACGGCAAACTGCACGTGCAGCAGGGCGTTATCGCCGGCTGCTCGGGCGGCAACTACGACTCCGTGGTCCAGGCTGCCCGCGTGCTCAAGGGTGCCAACACCGGCTGCGGCGAGTTCTCGCTGTCGGTCTATCCCACGAGCCAGCCCGTGGCGCTCGAGCTCACGCGTCGCGGCTATATCTACGACCTTATGGAGGCCGGCGCGATCGTGCGCACGGCGTTCTGCGGCCCGTGCTTTGGCGCTGGCGACACGCCCGCCAACAACGGCCTTTCGATCCGCCACACCACGCGCAACTTCCCCAACCGCGAGGGTTCCAAGCCGGGCAATGGCCAGCTGAGCGCCGTGGCTCTGATGGACGCCCGCTCCATCGCGGCGACGGCAGCCAACGGCGGCGTTCTGACGCCGGCGACCGACCTGCCCGAGGACACCTGGGACGAGGCCTGCGAGTACACCTTTGACGACGCGCCGTACAAGAAGCGCGTGTACTGGGGCTTTGGCAAGGCTGAGCCGGCCGACGAGCTGGTCGAGGGCCCCAACATCAAGCCGTGGCCCGCGATGGAGCCTCTCGGCGATGACATCTTGCTCAAGGTGTGCTCCAAGATCATGGACCCGGTCACTACGACCGACGAGCTCATTCCCTCGGGCGAGACGAGCTCCTTCCGCTCCAACCCGCTGGGTCTGGCCGAGTTTACGCTCAGCCGTCGCGACCCTGCCTACGTGGGCCGCTCCAAGGAGGTCGACGCGGTGGAAAAGCGCCGCGTTGCCGGCGAGGCAGCGGGCGACCTGGTGGCACTCGATGCCGAGCTTGCCAGCGTGTTTGAGGCGCTGACCGGCGCGGGTGTCGCGGCCGATGCCAAGGCGACTGAGTACGGCTCCATGCTCTATGCCAAGAAGCCCGGTGACGGCTCTGCCCGCGAGCAGGCCGCGAGCTGCCAGCGCGTAATTGGCGGCCTGGCCAACATCGTCCACGAGTACGCCACCAAGCGCTATCGCTCCAACGTGATGAACTGGGGCATGGTGCCCTTCCAGATGGAGGCCGAGCCCAGCTTTGAGGTGGGCGACTACGTCTTTGTGCCGGGTATCCGCGCCGCGCTCGATGGCGACCTGAAGGGCATCGCCGCCTACGTGGTGCGCGCCGATGGTGCGGTCGAGCAGATTGAGCTCTACATTGCCGATATGACGGCAGAGGAGCGTGCCATCGTCAAGGCTGGCTGCCTGATCAACTACAACAAGTTCAAAGCCGCTGCCGAGTAACGCACTTACTTGTCCGCCCCGGTTATACCTTTCCCTGCCGCTCACGCGCTTCGCGAGGGTCGCGTCAGAGAAAGGTATAACCGGGGCTACTTGTTAAGTGCTGCTCGTTGGGTCTTGAGGGGCGCTAAAATCGAGGTTGCAACTCTCCTCTATGGGGGAGTGCGCCTTTGTTTATATGCTATCTAGAATTGACAGTATGAAGTTGGCGCTTTAAAGTGAGCTCAAAACACTCTCGTTTGTGGAGTTGAAGATGAAGCGTCGCACTTCTGTTTTGTTGCTGTTGGTGGCTTGCGTCGTCGCGGCTGCGGGCGTGGTCCTATTTGGCTCGCTAATCTTCTATGGGCCGAGTGGGATTGAGCAGACGGTCGAGATGGCGTCCCTTGTTGCATCGATGCCCGGGCAAATGATTTCGGACGTTACAAAGCCCGATGAGATAACGCTCGATATCGAGGAAACGCCGGGCATTCTAAGCATAAGCAACTACCCCATGATTGAACTTGGCTCGTCTCGCTATACCAAGGACGAGAAGTTGTCCCGACAGGCGCTGGACTTGCTAAACGGTCGTTCGTTCAAACGCTGGGACGGTTGGGATGCCTATGAGCGCCGACGTGGTTTTGTGAACGGTGGCTACCATACAACGCTGAAGCTGTATTCATCTGATGGCAAACTGATGCGCACCGTTAACTACAATCCGGAATACGCAAAAGCCGGAGGTGGGGACGGCGTCTATATCCAAGATGGCGGCGTGACCTACATTCTTGAAGGCGACCAGCAGCAGGTGATCGATTTTTTGGATCGTTGCGAGATGGACGCGTACGACCAGACCTGCCTGCCCGACCCGCAAACTGCGCGCGATAGTGGGTCTGCTCGTACATGGCTGTTCGAGGATGAGATGCCCTGGAACGCCGTATCGGGAAGCACGGGCTCGGCAAAAGAGTAGGGAACGCGACCACCACAAAGGTGCCCCTTTGTGGTGGTTTTCGGTCTGTCTCGATCTGTAACATCTTGGCCGCTAAAAGTGGGCTTGGTGTTACAGATTTAGATTTTCGATCCGGGTGTCTTCTGTCTGTCTCGATCTGTAACAGGTAGACCCCTATTTGCCGAGTAGTTGTTACAGATTTAGATAAATGGGAGCTGCTGAACATTTCATCTCGATCTGTAACATCTGGGGTCAAAAACGGCCGCTAGATGTTACAGATCGAGACAGATGAGCGCCGGAGTCGAAAATCACCACAAAGGTGCCTGTCCCCTTTGTGGTGGTG
>USIL01000201.1:0-3289 GCA_900554655.1 uncultured Collinsella sp. | reverse complement strand
AAACGCATAACTAGTGCTCTGACCTGCGCGTTTACCGAAATAAGCTGGCATTAAGAAAAACGAGCACCTATATTGTTCTTGTCGAAAAGACAGCAAGTCCAAACGGCAGGGGATGCTCCGGAGGCCTCCGCAAACGGTGTCTTGCGCACGCAACTCTATGAAAAGAGGGAAGCAATGAAGATAGTAGGCGTTGCCGCCTGTACTGTGGGTATCGCCCACACGTATATGGCCCAGAAGGCGATTCAGGATGAATGCGCCGCCCGTGGCATCGAGTGCAAGGTCGAGGCTCAGGGTGGCCTGGGTATCGAGAATGAGCTCACGCAGGAAGACGTGGACTCCGCCGACCTGGTCCTGGAGTCCGTCGACGTGGGTGTCGAGAACGAGGACCGTTTTGAGCAGAAGATGGCCGAGGGCAAGTTCCTGAAGGTCGGCACCTCTGATGTAATCGCCGATCCGGTAAAGATCATCGACCAGGCCATTGAGATCATCAAGGCGACGGGTGGCGCCGTTGACGCGCCCAAGGCCGAGGCCAAGGCAGAGAAGAAGGCCGTCTCCGCTGCCCCGCAGGCCCCGACACCGGCGTCCAAGCAGTCTATCTTTGCCGATCCTGGCAAGACGCTGCTCAATGCATTCAATACCGGCGTTTCCTATTTTATCCCCATCGTCGTTATCGGCGGCGTGTTTCTTGCCTTCTCGCTGGCATCCGGTACCGCCGGCGCCAACGGCATGGAGGTTACGAACCCGCTGATGGTGAGCCTTAACACCATCGGCATGGCCGGCATCTCCATGATGATCCCGGTGCTTGCGGCATACATCTCCTACTCGATGGCCGGCAAGCCCGCGCTCGCCCCCGGTTTTGTCCTGGGCTACCTGGTCAACAACGCAGTCGTTACCCCTAACGGCAACAGCGTTTCGACCGGCTTCTTGGGCGCCATGATCATGGCGGTCATCTGCGGCTACTTTGTCCGCTGGATGAAGACCTGGAAGGTCAACAACACCATCCAGACCATCATGCCCATCCTGATCATCCCGATTCTGACCTCGCTTGTCCTGGGCATGGCCTATATCTACATCCTGGCCACGCCGCTTGGCTTTGTGATGGACTGGCTCACCGGCGTGCTCGGCAGCCTGCAGGGCGGTTCCGCAGTTGTCCTGGGTCTGGTCATTGGCGTTATGACCGCCTTCGATATGGGTGGCCCCATCAACAAGACCGCCTCGACCTTCACCATGGCCATCATGGCCTCCGGTATCTACGGTCCTAACGGTATGTTCCGCGTCGCCGTCGCCGTTCCCCCGATCGCCTGTGGCCTCGCTGCGCTCATCGCCAAGAACAAGTTCGATGACGCTGACCGCCAGATGGGCATCTCCGCGCTGTTTATGGGCTGCATCGGTATTACCGAGGGCGCTATCCCCTTCGCGGTCAAGGACCTCGGTCACACCCTGCCCGGCATTTGCATCGGCTCTGCCGTGGGCGCGGCGCTTGCCGCCTTCCAGGGCATCGACTGCTATGTCCCGCACGGTGGCTTTATCGTCGCCCTTGCCACCAACAACGTCGCGCTGTTCTGCCTGGACATCGTGATTGGCGCCGTGGTCGCCGCTGCAATCCTGATTGCCATGAAGCCCACGCTCGATAAGCAGGCCAAGTAAACCTTTAAGGACTCCGGTTGTGCGGAGGGATGGATTTGACTCCGCACAACCGCCCCTACACAACAAAATCCATCCGTACTGATAGGGCCCACATCTGGGTCCCAGGGAACTTTTGTCAAAAATCCTCTGGAGAAGGAGAACAAAATGTCCAACCTCACCATCCGTCAGGCCGTTCAGGGCATGCTCAAGCTGCAGGATAGCGGCGATCACGCAACCATGGTCGGCATTGGCCCCATGAGCCCCAACCTGATTCAGGCCGTGTTCGAGCTTGCCAAGGACGAGGATTTCCCGCCCATGTTTATCGCCAGCCGCAACCAGGTCGATATGGACGAGATGGGCGCCGGCTACGTCAACGGTTGGGACCAGACGCGCTTTGCCGCCGACATCAAGAAGGTTGCCGACGAGGTGGGTTACACCGGTCCGTACTACCTGTGCCGCGATCACGGCGGTCCGTGGCAGCGCGACGAGGAGCGTAACGCCCACCTGCCCGAGGACGAGGCCATGGAGCTCGCCCGCAAGTCCTTCGTCGCCGACATGGAGGCGGGCTTTGACCTGCTGATGGTCGACCCCACCAAGGACCCCTATCAGATCGGCAAGGTTATTCCGCTCGACGTGGTGCTTCGCCGCACGATTGATCTTATCGACTACCTTGAGCAGTACCGTCGCGAGCATAACCTGCCCGAGGTTGCCTATGAGGTCGGTACCGAGGAGACCAATGGCGGCTTGACCTCTACCGATAAGTACGAGGAGTTCATTTCTCAGCTGCAGCCCGAGCTCGAGAAGCGCGGCTGCCCCATGCCCACCTTTATCGTCGGCCAGACCGGCACCCTTACCCGTTGGACCGAGCAGGTCGGCCATTACAACTTCAAGAATGCCCGCGAGCTCGCCGACATGGCTAAGCGCTACGGCGTGGGCCTGAAGGAGCACAACGCCGACTATCTGGACGACGCGACGCTGCTCGAGCACATCCCGGCACACGTGACCGCCTCCAACGTTGCTCCGCAGTATGGCACCGAGGAGACCCGCGCCTACCTCAAGCTCTGCGCCACCGAGCAGATCCTGGTCGACAACGGTCTGTGCGATGACCCCTCCGACCTGTATCACACCCTGCTGGTCAAGGCTATCAAGACCGAGCGCTGGCGCAAGTGGATGACTGGCGACGACGTCAACCTGCAGGTCGACGACATTCTTGCCGACGATGAGCTCAGCCTGAAGATCCTGGATGTCTCCGGTCACTATGCGTTCAACGATCCTGAGGTCAAGGAGCAGGTCGAGAAGCTCTATCGCAACCTCGCTGCCCAGGACATCGACGGCAAGCGCTTTGTGATCGAGCACATCAAGCGCCCGATCAAGCAGTACGTCGTTGGTCTTAACCTCAAGGGCGTCACGAGCCGCATCGAGAAGGCTCTCGAGGACTAAGTAGCTTTTCCTACACGACGCCGGGCCTGGGGCATGTCCCAGCCGCAGGCCCGGCACATAGGACAAAGGGACATCCCCTTTGTCCTATTTTTTGAGTTTTGGATTCCTTCGAAGGAGTTTGCACCATGAAGTTCTTTATCGATACTGCCAATCTGGACGAGATCGCCGAGGCCAAGAGCTGGGGCTGCCTGGCCGGTGTTACCACCAACCCGTCCCTGTACGC
>USIL01000200.1:0-3291 GCA_900554655.1 uncultured Collinsella sp. | reverse complement strand
GGGCCGACCGCTCGTGCTGCTCATGGACCCGCCGCGCGCCGGCTCCACGCCCGAGTTCCTCGAAGCTGCCTGCGCACTTAAGCCGCGCCGCATCACCTATATCAGCTGCAACCCCGTGACCCAAGAGCGCGACCTGCACCAGCTCCTCGACGGAGGCTATCGCCTGCTCAAGATCACGCCAGTCGACATGTTCCCTCACACCGACCACACCGAAACCGTAGCGGTCCTCGAACGCCGCTAACCAACCTCAGTAGATTTTTGGGACAAGAAAGGGGGCGACCCGCCTGGGCCGCCCCCTTCGCTTGGTTTATAAACTCCGCTACATCCCATTGCGCAGATCGCACACGCCGGCTGCCGCCATCTCGCACAGCAGCGTCTCGCGGTCGCGCGTCACGATCAAATCCAGTGGGAAGTGAATCTCGTCGAGCATCTTGCGCGCGTGATCGAGCTTGCCAATGGCCATGCCAATGTGGGCATCGGTCGACACGCCAATGCCCACGCCCAGCTCGGCGCAGCGCTCGGCAATCTTGCGGCATACGGCCCAATGCTCAGTGTCGACACCGTGTTCAAGACTATGGTTGTTGATCTCGATAATCTTGTGCTTGGCCTTAGCTGCCAACAGCACCTCGTCGATATCGAACGGCACGCCCGAACGCCCCGTGTGACCCAGCATGAACACCTTGGGGTGCTCCAGGGCATTGATATACATCTCGGTCGTCTGGGCCAGCGTCGCGCCCTCAGCAATCTGCGGATTATGCACGCTCGCAACCAAATAATCCAAATTACGCGTAACCAAATCGAACAGCGAATGCTGACGGCTGTACGAATCGCCGGCAATATCGAGCGTGACAGGAGTGTCCTCGCCAAACAGGCTTCCGTCCAGCGAAACGATATCGGCCTCGGCACCACGCAGCACCAGCACGCCGCTCCAAATGCGCGGCCAGATATCCTGGTTGATAAAGAACTGGTAACTGCGCAGGTCATTGGGGCAAGCCGTAACCATAGAGCTCAAATGGTCGGCAGATCCGAGCACCTGCAGACCACGCTCTGCCGCCCAGTACACATTCTCCTCAATGGTCGAATATGCATGCGCAGAGAACATCGTATGGGTATGAATGTCACAAGAAAGCAGGTAGGGCATCAGGTCTCCTTATCTGGCACGGCCGTCGCTTATATTCATTGTACGCATAGCCTTCGATAGTCGTAAAACCACTCCATCCCAAAGACACAACGTCCATGACAACGGGGTCCGGCTTAACACCAAACCCCGTTTCACGTAAAACATTGTAGGCAGAGCGCTTTACTTTTAACGATACTCGTCCGCCAACTGTTTCCAAGCGGGTAGCGAATTGACAATCGTTTCGTAGCTCACGCAATAGCCCAGGCGGAACCAACCCGGCATACCAAAGCTGTCCGAGGGAACCGCAAGCAACTCATACTTCTTTGCGCGCTCACAGAACGCATTCGCATCGGGCTCCAACGCTTTCACCCATAGGTAGAACGCGCCATCCGGCTCAACATAGGTGTAGCCATACTCCGCTAGTGCGTCGGTAAGCGCGGTGCGGTTGCGCGCATAGGCCTCGACATCGCTCGGCTCATCGATGCAATCGATGATTACGCGCTGGAAGAGTGCCGGTGCGCATACAAAACCCAGCGTACGGGCAGCGCCCGCAACAGCCGGCATCAGACGGGCAGCCTGCGGATTGGTGTTGGGAACCAAGATCCACCCCACGCGCTCACCCGGCAGCGACAGCGACTTGGAATACGAGTAGCACACGATGGTGTGCTCGTAGATCGAGGGCACCCAAGGCACCTCGGCACCGTACACGATCTCGCGGTACGGCTCATCCGAGATGAGCATAATCGGATTCTCGGGATCGCGCTGAGCGTTGGCCTCGCGCAGAACATTGGCCAGTCGCGTCAGCGTGTCGCGCGTATACACGGCGCCGGTCGGGTTATTCGGCGAGTCGATGATGACGGCAGTCGTCTTATCGGTAATCGCCTTGAGCACGTTATCCACGCTCAGCTGGAACGTATCTTCATCGGCGAGCGCCTCGACACACGTACAGCCGGCCTTCTCAATCCACACGCGATACTCCGGAAAATACGGCGCAATGACGATAACCTCATCGCCCGGGTTCGTAACGGCGTTGAGCGTGCAGGTGAGCGAAGCCGCGGCGCCCACGGTCATAAAGACATCCTTGCCCTCATAACTCGTACCAAAGCGGCGGTTGAGCGACTCAGCCACGGCGGTACGGCACTGCGGCAGGCCCGGTGCAGGCGTGTATCCATGCAGCTGGTCGCTCGGCAGCTCCAAGGCCTTCTTAATGGACTCAGCCACGGCGGCAGGTGCCGGAACGCTCGGGTTACCCAGTGAGAAATCGAACACGTTTTCCGCGCCGATCTGTGCCTTGCGATCAAGGCCGTAGCTAAAGATCTCACGGATGATGGAGCTTTCCGCACCGCGAGCATACATAGTTTCGTTGATCATCTGTTCCCCTTTCACATAGGCGCTATTGTACGCTTTAGCTGAGCAAAGTGCCGCAGCAATGTTGATTGGGGACAGACTTAAATGCGTGAAAACGCTCATTTAAGTCTGTCCCCAATCAACAGATGGCCCAATATCGCTCAAAAAAAGCCTCCGCAGGTTTCCCCGCGGAGGCTTTCGCCACAAAGACTATTTGTCGGCGTCGGTGTCGGCGTCGGCTTCGGCGACGGCATGGTCATCGTCAGCATCATCGGATGCGGCGTCGGCATCCTCCTGCATAGCCGCCTGCGCAAATGCGGCGGCATCGGCCGCCAGCTCCTCCTCGCTCATACGAGGCGAGCGCTTCTTGGTCGGCATGCCGGCCGCCTTGGCGTTGCGCTCCTCCTTGGCCGCCAGGATATCGCCCTCGCGCTCAAGGTAGACATCCCACTCATTGTCGAGCAGGGCGTTCACGGCGTCACCCTCGACGGTCTCGCGCTCAAGCAGCACCTTGGCCATCAGATCGAGCTGATCGCGGCGGGCATCCAAAATCTCGACCGCACGGCGATGGGCCTCACGCATAATGCGCTGGACCTCGATGTCGATGCGACGCGCCGTCTCCTCGGAGTAATCCTGGTGATCGGCATAGTCGCGACCCAGGAACACCTGATGCTGGGCCTCGCCAAAGACCATGGTGCCAAGCTCCGTGCTCATGCCCAAGCGGGTGACCATTTCGCGGGCCATCTTGGTGGCGCGCTCAAGATCGTTGCTCGCGCCGGAGGGGATGTCGTCGCACATCAGCTCCTCGGCCACGCGACCGCCCA
>USIL01000199.1:0-3318 GCA_900554655.1 uncultured Collinsella sp. | reverse complement strand
GCTCGCCGAGCAGTTGGGGATCAGGCCGACAAGCGCCGAACCCAGGACGGCGAGCGTCTCGTTGCCACGCAGGAACTGCTCGATCGCGGACTCGCCGAAGGTCTCGAGCACGGCGACCAGGACCAGCGTCACCAGGAAAATAAAAACCGAAACCTGCACGGTGTGCGAGATCGCGCTGCGGATAATCGACAGGACGGGCGCACCTTCGTGGGAGTGACCGTGGTCGTACCCATGGCCGTGGTGGTGCTCATGCTCGCCTGCGTGACCGTGGTCATGGCTGTGTCCGTGGTCGCGCTCGCGTTCATCTTCATCATCATCGCAACCGCAATGGTCGCGCTCGCACAACTCGTGGATGTGATCGGCGCTCACGCCCGCCTCGGCCACCTCGTCGATGATGTCACCGCCGCTGTGGTCGTCATGCGCGCAGTTCACATGAGCCGGATTGGCAGTGGTCCCCAACACGGTACGACGAATCGCCGCATGCGCACGGGCGTTGCGACGCAGACCGCGAATGGCGGCATCTACGATAAAGCCCGTGACCAGTGCGATAAGCGCTTTCGAAGCCAAAAGCATCGCCATAGTCTGCACGGGAACCTGCTCGGCAAGTAGCAGCGGCAGCATCTCGTCAGAGGTCGAGAGAAACACCGCCACCAAGGTGCCCAGCGTCACGACGCGACCGGCGTACAGCGTTGCCGCCATTGCCGAAAAGCCGCACTGCGGCACCATGCCCAGCAACGAGCCAACCACGGGACCCGCGGCGCCGGCGCGCTTGATGGCCCCGTTAACGCGGTCGCCCGCGACGTGCCCCAAGGTCTCGAGGGCCAGATACGTCACCAACAAAAACGGCACCAGCGAGAGCGTGTCCTTGCCGGCGTCGAGCAGAATATCAATCAGCAAATCCATGACGGATGGAACCTTTCGTGTCTTTCGGCAGCATTGTAAAAGTCCTAGCGGTCAACTAGGGTATTGTAGTTGTCCTAGGCGTGGTGCCAATAGTTGCCCATGGTAAACTATCATCTCGCCATAACTCAATGCCACCGAGCCGCGCGACACGGCCCGTCCAAGGAGCAGTTATATGAACGTTTCACAAGCACTCGAATACGAGCGCCAGCCGTTTATTCCCATGTTTATCTATGGCGATCACGGCGCCATGGAGTCCGAGCGCCAGAAGGGCGAAGAGGCCCTTAAGGTGCTCGAAACCGAGTACTTTACCGCCGAGGGCGACCCCAGCTTCGACTTTGCCACCGTGCGCGACCTGGCTGACCGCAACCGCGACCTGTGCGACCAGATTGGCGAGGCACGCCTGCGCAACGTGACGCCCGCGACGCTTTCGCGCGGCCTGTCCGATGCCGACACCTGCGCCGCCATCGGCAAGATGCAAAAGCGCACCGCCGCGTCCGTTATGCGCGAAATCCGCGGCGACCGCGACGCGCTCGGCGTGGCCTACGCCCGCAAGCCCATCCAGGGCACCGTGCTCGGTATCGACATCGAGACCACCGGCCGTGCACCCGAGCGCGGCTACATCATCAACGTCGGCTGGGAGATCATGGAGCTCACCAGCGACGCCGTCCCGCACGACGCCGAGGCACACTACTGCGGCCTGCCCGATATCTACCGCGGCGAGGATGTGCCGCTGTCGAATATCCACCACATCACCTGGGACGACATCGACGGAAAGGAGCCGTTCCGCGAGAACAAGGAGCTGCAGAAGCAGCTGCTCAAGCTCATGAAGAAGTACCCGTACATGGCACACAACGCCGCGTTTGAGGACAGCTGGTTCAAGATCCACCTGGACGGCTACGCCGAGGCACGCCGCGCCGGCAAGATCATCGTCATCGATTCACGCCAGATCTGCCGCAGCCTGGACGCCGACGTGCGCTCGCTCCCCCGCGAGTCCGCGCCCGCCGCGCTCGAGAACTGGGCCCGCCGCCGCGGCACCCTCGCCGCCGACGCCAACGAGCAGCACCTGGGCCTCGACGATACCGACCTCATGCTCCGCACCGTCCAAGCCGAGTTCAACCTCAAGAACCTATTCGCGAAATAACCGATCCATCTGCGGGAGCGCCTGCCAGGCACAGCGCAATCCGTCTGGGCACACCGACACGCAGTAAACTAGGGCGCAGCCTTATGGCTGCACCCTAGTTTTCATCAAAACGAGCAAATACGCGTGCTTCACATAGTCGGCAGGTTGGCCCACCTACATTTTTCGAGTTGTTCGGCCAGCTGAACCACTAGTCAAGGCCCCTTGAACCGCAATCGAAGCTAAAATCGCCTTAATTTCGCAACCAAGCCCCATAAATCTACCTGAATCAATTCGAATAGGACGTTGCGATCGCACCATTTGTATAGGATAAGGCCGAATAACTCAAATTATGTTGGTGAGGCATCTGAGCGGTCGGCAAAAACGCTTAGAAGCTACGAATCCGCAACTAAAGTTCATCAAAAAGGGGCAGCCGGCAGAAACCTCCCCAGCCAAAGCTGCTCCCTCAATACGACAGCTCAAAAACCCACCGTTCGCAGAAGATAAGCCGCGCCCCAATACCGTTGCCCGAAGTTTCGGGCGTATGCGGCGTCCGCTATGCCATCATGCGCGTATGGGAATCATTCTGTCACATACCACGGCACGCGCTGTATACCAAACAGCCAACTCGCTCGCAAGCTACGCGACCGGTCCCATACCTATGGAAAAGATCAGGGTGTCTGCGCCGACCACGTCCGACCTGGAAGCGGCACGAGCATGGCTCAACAGAAAGAATGTCGATTCTGAACGTATCCATGTGCTGACGTTTTCCAATAATGCCAAAAGGCACCGCAAGGGCTGCATCTGCCACTGCACGCGCTATACGTTTGATGCAGAAAGCTACCTAGAACTCGAGCCGAACGTCTACATCGTCGATATCAAGCTGTGCGCGTTAGAAGCAACAGCCGACCTCAACCTTTCGGAGCTCGTTGAGTATTACTTTGAAATCTGCGGCTCCTACGCGCTTGGAACGTCCGACGAAACTCAATATCGCGAGCGCCCAGCCCTAACCAGCGTTGAAGAGCTCAGAGCCTTCTTTTCAGAGGCATCGGGGTATCGTGGATCTAATAAAGCACTTAAGGCACTTTCTTATGTACACGAAGGCTGTCGCTCCCCACTCGAAACGGCGTTTGTCATGATGCTGACAATGCCCAAGTCAATGGGTGGCTTAGCCATACGCGCTATCAAAACGGATTATCCGATCCCAGTCCCCAAAAGATACGCCGCCCTAACGCGACGGACGGTTTTCTACCTCGACGCGCTGCTCGAAAATTCGATGACCGATATCGAATACAACG
>USIL01000198.1:0-3327 GCA_900554655.1 uncultured Collinsella sp. | reverse complement strand
ACGGCTCTACCATGATCGCCCGGAACGACGATTCCGGCTCCGGCCACTTCACCGCGAAAAAGTTCGTTGTCGTTCAGCCGGAAGAGCACCCGGCTGTTTACAAGTCGGTCATCTCTCATGTAGAAGTTCCCCTGCCGGGCAATGCCCTGCGGATGACCGCAATGCCCAACGCCGTGGAGGGCAAGGGCATCTGGGCCGCTTCGGGCGTCAACGCCGCCAACGTCGGCATGACCGCCACCGAGACGATCACCTCCAACCCCCGCGTTCTGGGCGCAGACCCGCTGGTGGTCTACCAGCCCGCGCAGGACGGTCAGCCGGAAGTGCCCGGCGGCATCGGCGAGGAGGACATCGTCTACCTCGTTCTGCCCTACATCCACTCTGCCCGGGAGGGCGTGCTTCGTCTGGGCAGACTGCTGGAGGAGTACGGCACCTATGAGATGAACGGCATCGCCTTTCAGGATGTGGACGAGATCTGGTGGCTCGAGACCATCGGCGGTCACCACTGGATCGCCAAGCGCGTGCCCGATGACGCCTATGTGACCATGCCCAACCAGCTGGGTATCGACAGCTTTGACCTGGATGACGCCGAGGGCGCCCAGGCCGATCACATGTGCTCCGCCGACCTGCGCGCTTGGATGGCCGAGTGGCATCTGGACCTGACGCTGGGCGTTGAGGGCGACGGTCCGGCCGCGGTCTTTAACCCGCGCGAGGCCTTTGGCTCGCACAGCGACAGCGACCACGTCTACAACACGCCGCGCGCGTGGTACATGCAGCGCTGTCTCAACCCCAGCGACGTGTGGGATGGCCCCGACGCCGACTACACGCCCGAGAGCGACGATATCCCCTGGAGCCGCGTGCCCGAGCGCAAGGTGACCATCGAGGACATCAAGTACGTGCTCTCGAGCCACTACCAGGGCACGGAGTACGACTGCTACGGTAGCAAGGGCACGCCCGCTACGCGTGGTGCCTATCGTCCCATCGGGATCAACCGCAACAGCCAACTCGCCGTACTGCAGCTGCGTCCCTATGCGCAGCCGGCCTATCGCGCCGTGCAGTGGATGGCCTTTGGCTCCAACTCGTTTAACGCGCTGGTTCCGCTGTACGCCAACGTCGAGACCATGCCCGAGTACTATGCCGACACGCAGGCTCGCGTAACGTCCGAAAACTTCTACTGGGCCAACCGCCTGATCGGCGCCCTGGCCGACGTCCGTTTCCATGAGTGCGGTCGCGCCGTGGAGGACTACCAGGAGAAGGTCGGCGGCATGGGCCACAAGCAGATTCACGACGTTGACGCTGTCGTAGCCACGCTGCCCGAGGCCGAAGTGCCCGCCGAGCTCGCCCGCGCCAACGAGGCCTTTGCCGAGCTCATGCGCGTGGAGACCGATGCCCTGTTGGGCAAGGTGCTCTACACCACGAGCTGCGCCATGAAGAACTCTTTCGCGATGAACGACAACGTGAGGTAGGGATTTCTCGTCGATCGAATAGTGCTAAAACGCTTTGTCGCTTTCGCTCAATCTTGGGTACAAGAACGCCAATGCAGTTGTTCATGATTGGAGCCAACCATGGTTATGAAACTCGATCAGCTTGTTAACGGCGCCATTAACGTGGGCTTCGGTGCCGCCGCCGTTGCCGTCGAGGGCGGCAAGAAGGTCCTCGACGACCTCGGTACCAAGGGCGAGCAGGTCCGCAAGGACGCAGGCGCCCCCGGTATCGCCCGCAGTGTGTCCGACATGTTCGAACAGGCCGGCGGTACCATCTCCGATCTGACCGAGCGCTTGGGCATGCAGGGCGAGACCGCGGCCCAGCGCGTGCTCGACGAGCTCATTCTGGCTCGCGTCCGCGTCATGACAGCCCCCGAGCGCACGGCCTTCCTGGCCCATGTGCGCGACATCGTCGATTCGGTCGAGGACAACGTGACCTCGGTGCCCGTCGAGTCCGTTGAGCCCGACGATGCGAAGGATACCGAAGAGGCCGAGTAGCAGCGCAGATGGCAGATTCCACCACCGATTACAACAATCTAGATCCCTTGGGTGACGAGGCAGCGGTTGTCGATGAGGTCGACGCCGCCGTCTCGGGCGCTCGCAAGAAGCCGCGCGCTGTCGATATGGTGCCAGAGGAGCCCGACGCGATGGCGCCGGACGAGGAATACCAGCTCACGCCGGCGGGTCGTCGCGAACGCATCGGGCAGATTGTTCGCCTGGTCAAAAAGTACCGTGTGTGGGATAACCTCACGCCGGTTCGTTTGCGCCGCCTGCTCGAGGAACTCGGCCCCATGTTCGTCAAGATGGGGCAGATTCTGGCCAACCGGTCCGAGATTCTGCCGCAACGCTTTTGCGACGAGCTGCGTCGTCTGCGCTCCGACGTGGAGCCGGTGCCGTACGAGGTCGTACTCAGTTGTCTGGAAGAAGAATACGGCCTGCGCCTGGGGGAGATGTTCGATGCGATCGACCCCAATCCGCTTGGTAGCGCATCGCTCGCGCAGGTGCACCGCGCTCGTCTGGTGACGGGCGAGGACGTGGCCGTCAAGGTGCAGCGCCCCGGTGCGCAGCAGGTTATGGCACAGGACATCGATATCATCCGCTCGGTGGTGCGTATCGTTTCCAAGTTCGTCAACACCGATCAATTTGTTGACCTGCACGGCGTAGTCGAGGAGTTGTGGACCTCGTTTCGCGAGGAGACCAACTTTTTGGCCGAGGCCAAAAACCTCAACGACTTCTACGAGTTCCATAAGAGCGTTCATGGCGTGACGTGTCCTAAATCCTATCTGGACCTGTGCACCGAGCACGTGGTGGTTATGGACTACGTCGACGGCATTTCGATCGCCGATCCTGAACGCTTGGTGGCCGAGGGCTATGACTTGGAAAAGATCGGTGCCGCAATCGTCGAGGATTACTCGACGCAGGTGCTCGATGACGGCTTTTTCCATGCCGACCCGCATGCGGGAAACATTATTCTCAAGGACGGCATCGTTTACTTTATCGACTTGGGCATGGTCGGACGCATGTCGAGTCACGATCGCGGTATCGTCAAGGACATGATTTTCGCCGTGGCCGAGGGTGACGTGCCCAAGCTCAAGGATTCGCTCATGCGCTTCGCCGTGACGCGTGGCGACTCGGCTGAGCTCGATCATTCGGCCTTTTTGTCCGATTTGGACTTTATCGTGGCTGACTTTGCGGGCCTTGACCTGAAGGATCTGGATATCGGCGAGTTTTTGACCTCGCTGTTAAACCTGGCGCGCAAAAACGACGTTGAGCTGCCGAGCGTGGTAACGATGTTCGCCCGCGGCATGGTGACGCTCGAGGGCCTGTTGACCGAGTACATGCCCAA
>USIL01000197.1:0-3329 GCA_900554655.1 uncultured Collinsella sp. | reverse complement strand
GTGCTCCCCGAGGCCCAAGGCCCCAGCCCCCGGCACCGACGTGCCCCCGGCGATACGCTCTAGGGCGGACGACTGCACCGCCAGGCTCCACCGCCGCCGCGAGGCGCTGGCCGCGGCGGGCAAGAGCGCGTGCAAGGCCAACGCCGCCGTGGCGCGCGAGCTCGCCTGCTGGGTCTGGGAGATCGGGTGCAGGTCCGAGGGGACCGTCCTCTAGCAGCCGGCGACAACCGACTCCCGCCGGGAGGGCCCGCGCCTCGACGCATCGCCGGCGCGAGTTCACGACCTTTTTGATGGGCAGCCCCGGGGCCGCGCCCGACAAAAGACTGGATTCGTACGATAGCGCCGGACGGAGAATCGAAATGCGGTGGGGTGCGCGGACATACCGGGCTGACCGCCGGAAGCGCACCCGCAAGAGCCCGCGGATATTAGCTTGCCAGGCAAGCGTCGACTAAGCCATGCAGCGTGCGCGGGCTCTCCCGACGGGAAACGAAAAAGCCCGGTTTCAAACCGGGCTCGAACGAACATGCCTATTGACAATGGCTTTCTCATATTAGAAAAGGACCCCTTTGCAGAGGTCCTAGTCAATTCAAGGTGGCGGGGAAGGGAATCGAACCCCTGACACGAGGATTTTCAGTCCTCTGCTCTACCAACTGAGCTACCCAGCCATTTGAGGTGTGCCTTGTTTCAAGGCTTGATTAGTATAACCAAGGACGCGTTCCGGTCAACCGAGAATTTTAAAAAAGTTTTTGAGCACAGCCTCGGTTCTATAAATCGGCACGTCAGAGGCATCAGCCGGCAGCAAGAAGTTTTTCACTCAGAGCCGCACGGGCAAACTCACTTGGCGTCATCCCCTCGGCAGCCGCCCGTCGACGAATGGCCTCCTTCATTCCCAGAGGAATCTTGACCGACAGCGTTGCCGTCCCCTCACCTGAGAGCGGGGGCCGTCCATGCACGATTCCACCAACGGTGTGTTCGCCATCCGGAAACTCTCCGCGCTCGTACGACTCGCACCACGCGTCAATCATTTCATCCGTTACAACCTGACCATTAGCGGCCGTATACGTCTTGCCCATCATCGACCCCTTTGCCGAGCTCGCTCGATCTCTTGCCAGAATTTCTTCTGAACCGGAGACAGGGCATGAATAATGAGCCATCCACGAATTAGTTCGACCGCAACAAGTTCCACACTTCGACCATCTGGAAGCCATCCAATGGCAAGCCATCTCGGCGGCTCGTCCTCCGACTCGCGGCGAATGCACTCAGTAACCGCGAACCAGGCACCAAGCACCTGCTTTTCCGTCAAGTGTTTTTTGGCGTTCGGATGGATCTCAACATCCATGCATCTTCTCCTCCATCTTACCCAATTTCGTATGACGAAAGTCCGCCGTCGCCAATCTCTTACGCCGGTACTTGTTGGAGGGCGGGAGGTGTAGCGAGGATTGAAGGGCGTTCCAATACCGCCCAGGCACCGGGACAGGAACACATGTGCCAAGGACGGACGTTTTCGTAGCGCGCGAGGACATTGCCGTCGCGATCGATGAAGGCGATGTCGACGGGATAGGCCATAAAACACGTATGGACCGAAGAGCAGCGTGGAAACGCCATGACGAGCGGCAGGCCGTTGGCGGCAACCGGACGCCGTCCCAGCATGCCGCGCAGGCGCACGACAAACGACTCCGCCACCACAAACTCGGCCGGCGTCCAACCCAGCCTGTTGAGTGCCCGCGCGTAGGCGATGTAGGACGAGACCGCGGTCACATGACCACCCCCGGACGCCATGGATCGACCGTCACCGCACGCTCGTGCGACAACGTTGTCGGCGCCCCCAGCGGAACGCCAGCGATGCTGAGAGAAGTCGGCCACGGCTCATAGTGCATGGTGCAGGTGTAGGTCCTAAACGTACCGGATAGGGAGAGCAGGCCACCATCCAATGCCTTCGCGCCTTGCTCGCTCGACACTTCGATCTGCAAGTCATAGCCTTCCATGGCATTCAGAATTTGAGTCTGAACCGTCGCCGAGGCATCGGCAGAGCTTTCGTCGCCCTCCCCCTCCGACGCCACGGCGTGCGCCAACACGATGTCGGGCACCACGCGGTCGAAGCGCGCGACAGCGCTGGCAAAGATCATGACGTTGTACACGATGAGTGCCAGCACCAGCAAAACGGGCGTAACCACTGCCATCTCCACCGTCGCTTGGGCGCGCTCCTCGCGCAGACGCATGCGGATACTCATTACGACCCACCGCCCAGAGCGCCAACCAGCGTGGCGACATCGACGGTGAGCGGGATGGAGCCGCCGCCGGGCAAAGGAATCTCCGCAAGTGTGAACACCGTACCGCTAATGGTGCGTTCGACTTGATATTCCAATGCCTCGCAAAGCGCCTTGGGATCGGTCACGCCCAACGGAATACTTCGCAGTTTGTCTTGCGCTTGAGAGAGACCCGCAATGTCAGACCCCGGGCTCTTAATGACATTGGCGGAATCGGTCAGCACCGGCTTTCGCAGGCGCAAGTCGCACGGCTCCAGGCCCAACGCCGCCACGGACGCCGAAACGGTATCGCCGAGCCACGATGCGATGGAGCCCAACGCGCCGCTGCCCCCTCCCAGGCCCTTAATCATCTCGTCCATAAGTTCGTCGGCCGAACCTTGGATGTCTCCGTATCCCACAAGCAGCCGTCCCCAAACATCCATGACGCCATCGAGTACGCCGGCAACGCCGCCCGAGCGTTCCTTCAATGTCGAGAAAAATCGCGAAAGCACGTTGTTTTGCGCCGTCGTCTCATCGGGCGCCAGCACCGCGGCAGAAATAGCACCGCGATCGCCAAGCCTGACTGCCGTGTTAAACGAAGAGTTGAGCTCATCGGGGCTCGAGATGGCACCCGAAGCCGCAAAGGAAACCACGCCGTTGCGACCGGGCGGAGCGATACGCGGACGCTTGCCCGAAAGCGCTTTAATGGCCTGGTCAAAAGCATTGCCCGCACGGTCGGCCTCATCCTCGGTCTGACGCTCAAGTTCGAGTTCTTTGTTGCGGCAGTCGACGTAGTCTTCCAGAGCCTCTTTGAACTTGTCAAAGTGGTACTCGAAGCCGTTTTCGATTAACGATGGCGGCATGAGGGCGCTTCCAAGCGTAACCACGCCGAAGCCGCACGCTTCGCATGTATCACGACCATCATAATCAGCAACAGATGCCAGCCCACTCGGAGTCCCTTTCTGATAGACGGGGCATTCGACTCCATAATGCAGGTATGTTCTGCCGTCGTTGTTGCTTACAGGCCATGCGGCATCGGTGTAAAGTTCGGTCGGCCGCACCTCGTTTGGGACACGCGGCAAT
>USIL01000196.1:0-3330 GCA_900554655.1 uncultured Collinsella sp. | reverse complement strand
GGCTGTTATGAAAAAGAAACTATTGCGCTGTGCGCTTATGCCGCGGGGCAGACCGCAAAGACGCGCGCGGGATATCCAACGCCATCGCGCACCTTGGGGAAGGTGCAGAAGATAACGGCGCCTGTGGCGGGAAGCTCGTCCAGATGGTCCATGACTTCGATCTGATAGCGGTCGACCGAGAGGATGTATTGCTCGCCGGGGTAGGGGTAGGCGTCCTCGCGCGTGGTCATGCCCGGCTCCTTTCATCGGGCTTTTTGCTGATGTTAAAGCGGTGCCGTGACGGCTCGATTTCTGCTGCGTTACGATACGTTCTCGATTGCGATTCCAATGTGTTTCGATGGCGTGGCCGTTGTGTTTCGCCTCATTAGGGCTTCGAGGGGAGAGGAGGGGCCGTGCAATATCGCGTTGACCCCAAAAGCGGCAACCGTATCTCGGCGTTGGGGCTGGGCTGCATGAGGTTTCCCGGTGCACCGGGGCACCCCGATGCGAAGACAGCCGATGCCATCATTTCCCGTGCGGTGGAGCAGGGGATTAACTACCTGGACACGGCCTATCTCTATCCCGGCAACGAGGCGTGCGTGGGTGCGTCGCTTGAGCGCCTGGGCTTGCGCGACCAGGTTTTGCTCGCAACCAAGCTGCCGCATGCTTCGTGCAAATGCGCGGAGGATTTCGACCGGTTCTTCGACGAGCAACTGCGCCGCCTACGGACTGACCATATCGACTATTACCTCATGCACAACATTACCTCGCCCGCCCAGTGGGAACGTGTGGTGGCGTTGGGCATCGAGGACTGGATCGCGCGTCAAAAGGCGGCGGGGCGTATTCGCCAGATTGGTTTTTCGTACCACGGCAGCGCAGCGGACTTCCTGACGATGCTCGATGCATATGAGTGGGACTTTTGCCAGATCCAGTACAATTACGCTGGAGAGCGATATCAGGCGGGAACAGCGGGGCTCATGGCCGCCGCCGAGCGAGGCCTCGCGGTGTTTGTGATGGAGCCGCTGCTGGGCGGGCGTTTAGCGGGCAAGCTGCCGCCACGGGCCCGCGCTGTGCTCGATAGTGCCCGTGACCCGCATTTGCGCACTCCTGCCGCCTGGGGTCTTTCGTGGGTGTGGAATCATCCCCAGGTGACCATGTTGCTTTCTGGTATGACCGATACCGCGCAGGTGGATGAGAACTCGTCACTGGCAGACCTCGCGTTGCCGAATTCGATGACTGCCAACCAGCTCGACACGATCGCGCACGTGCTGGATGAGTTTGAAAAATCGAATCGCGTGCCCTGCACGGGATGCGGCTACTGCATGCCATGTCCCAAGGGTATCAACATTCCCGGCTGCTTTGCCGCCTACAACGCGAGCTATGCGCACAGCTGGTTTACGGGGCTGTCGCAATACTTTACGGCGAGTGCGGTGCGCACGAGCGAGCCCAAGCTGGTGAGCAATTGCGTCAAGTGCGGCAAATGCGCGCGTCACTGCCCGCAGCATATCGATATCCCCGAGCGTCTCGATGACGTGCGCCGACGCTTCCAGCCGGGCCCCGTAACGGCCATGCTTAAAGTCTTCGGCAAAACACGCTCCTCATGACCCTTTTATATCTTGTGATGGAATAGTTCCTGTTTGCGGCAGAATAGGGCGGTAGCAGGAACTATTTCGCCGCAACTGATGGGAGGCTATCGTGGGTGACCGAGGTTTACGTAATGATTCGCGTGAGGTTCGTTGGGGCATTTTGGGCGCTGGGCACATTTCTCATCGATTTGCATCGTCTCTCAAGAAGGTCGATGGGGCACGGCTGGTGGCTGCGGCCGGCCGCACTCCTGCACATGTCGAGGAATTTTGCCGAGCGTTTTCGATCGATGCTGCGCATGGCCATGCCTCGGTCGACGATAACGGCGATGCGGCTTATGACGCGCTGATTGCCGACCCCGATGTCGACGCAATCTACTTGGCTCTTCCGCATGGCATGCATGCGCGTTGGGCCTGTCGCGCGCTGCGCGCCGGAAAGGCCGTGCTGTGCGAAAAGCCGGCCGTTTTGAGTGAGGAAGAGGCTCTCTCGATTGCTTCCACCTCTCGCGAGCGCGGCGTGCTGTTTATGGAGGCGATGAAGAATCGGTTTTGCCCGATGCGCACTCGCGTGAAGGACTTGCTTGCGTCGGGTGAGCTTGGCCGTATTGTCTCGATTGAAAGCGTGCAAAAGCTCGATTACGGCGAGCCTCCTTCGGGCTATCTGCTTGATCCGTTGCAGGGCGGCTGTCTATATGATATGGGCTGCTATGCAGTCGGTTGGTTTGAGGATTTGCTCGCGGGCGCGTGCGAGGTTTCTTCCCGTGAAGTTCGCTGGCGTGACGTATCGGGCGGCCGCGTCGATTGGGCCGACGAGATCCATATGAGCGTCGGCGGTATACCCATTCATATGGTGTGCGACGGCAAAGCAACATATGAAAGCCGCTTAACGATTGCCTGTGAGCGGGGCTCGTTGGAAATCGAGCGGCTCCATCGCCCCGAGCTCGCTCATGTGAAGTATTCCGACGGTCGAACGCTAGAAATAAATGCCCCGTTTGAGATCGATGATTTCTACGGCGAAATCCAGCATGCGACGCAGCTTATTCAGGCGGGGAAACTCGAGAGTCCCGTCATGCCCCTTGCCGCCACGCAGCGCTGTGCACACATCATCGATGCGATTCGCTTGAAACTTTAGGGCGTGGGGGCATGGCGCCAGCGCCTGGAATGCCTTGGAGGCCTTCGCCCCTGATGCCCCTTTTATAACTTGCGGTGGAATACGGTCTGTTTGCGCCAAAATAGGGCACCAATAGACCGTATTTCACCGCAACTGATGAGGGGGAGCTGGAGATGCTGACGATTGGGTGTCATCTTTCGACGACGAAGGGCTATCGGGCAATGGGGGAGACGGCGTTGTCCATTGGCGCCAATACCTTTGCGTTCTTTACGCGCAACCCGCGCGGTGGCAAGGCAAAAGACCTTGACATGGATGACGTGGCGGCTCTGCGCGAGCTTATGGCGCAAAACGACTTTGGACCGCTGGTGGCGCATGCCCCGTATACCTATAACCCCTGCTCCGCTAAGGAGCGGGCGCGAGAGTTTGCCTTGGAGGCTATGGCGGAAGATCTGCAGCGTCTGGAAGCACTGCCCGGCAACTACTACAATTTTCACCCCGGTGCGCATGTGGGACAGGGGGCAGACGCCGGCATTCAGATGATTGTCGACACGCTGTGCCAGGTGATGTTTGAGGGACAGCAGACGACGGTATTGCTCGAGACCATGGCGGGCAAGGGCACCGAGGTCGGCAGCCGCTTTGAGGAGCTGCGGGAGATCT
>USIL01000195.1:0-3337 GCA_900554655.1 uncultured Collinsella sp. | reverse complement strand
AATACGTCGGCGTTTGCAAAAAGCCCGACCTCGTGTGAACTGCGCCCCAAATCTTGGACGCCCTAAATAGCGACTAGGCCGCAAGGGCCTGATTCCGGTACTCCTCCGGGGTCAGGCCCTTCAATCTTACCTGCCTCCGGCTCGTGTTCCAGTGGACTATGTATTCCTCCAGGTCGCGTTTGAAATCCTCGAACGTCTTCCACTCGCGGCCCCTGTAGAACTCGTCCTTGACGTGGCCGAAGAGCTGCTCGGTGGCGGCATTGTCGATGCAGTTCGCCTTCCTGGACATGCTCTGGACGATGCCGGCGGCCTCGAGCCTGGATGTGTACGAGGCGTGCTGGTACTGCCAGCCCCGGTCCGAGTGCATGGTCGGGGCGGCGCCCTCGGGGATCTTGGACAGCAGCTCGTCGAGCATCCTCGCCTGCTGGGCCATGTCGGGCGTGGTCGATATGTCGCTCGCCACGATCTCCTTGGTGCAGAAGTCCAGCGTCGGGGCCCAGTAGGCCTTGCCGCCAGCCACCTTGAACTCGGTGACGTCCGTCCCCAGCTTCTGCCACGGGGCCCCGGCGTCGAAATCCCTCGCGATCACGTTCTCGAACGTCCTGCCGACGACGCCCCTGTACGAGTTGTACCTGTGGTAGGCCGTCTCGCGTCTGATGCCGCAGCGAATCCCCATCTCGCGCATCATCTTGAGCACGGTCTTGTCGGCTATCACGGCCCCCTCTTCCGCCCTGAGGCACATCGCTATCTGCCGGTGCCCGCAGCCGTTGGCGGTGCGCGAGAAGATCTCGGCGGCCGCCTCCCGGAGCTCGGGGCGCGTGGGCCTCGGCGGGTGCGCGAGGGCGTAGTAGTAGGTCGACCGCTTGAGCTCGGCGCATGCGAGCAGGTGCCCGAGCGCGTGCCCCTCGGCGCGCAGGGCCGCGACCGCTTCGGCCTTCGCCCTGGTCAGAGCCCGTCCCTCTCGACCAGGGCGCGTAATTTTTTTAGGTAGGCCACCTCGGCCTCGAGCCTACGGCACCGCTCCTCGAGCTCCTCCTCGCGGGTCCGCGGCCTCGCCCTGGAACCGCTCGGCCGGCCCTTGGGCCTCGGGCGCAGGGCCTCCGCGCCGCCCTCGCGGTATAGCGCGCACCACTTCTTGAGCGGCGACATCGACATTATGCCGAACGCCGCCATCGCCTCGGTCTTCGTCATGCCGCCGTCGACGACGGCGGAGGCGGCGGCGACCTTCTGCTCGTATGTGTACCTGCCCTGCTTTCCGTCCATGCGCAGCAGCACCTCGCTCCCGAACGCGCGGTATATCTCCTGCCATCTTCTCACGGCTTCCGCGGGAAGCGAAAGGGCGATCGCGGCAGATTTATACCCGCGTCCGAGCTCGAAGAGCCCTATGGCCGCCTTCCTGGCCTCGACATCATGCTTCACCCTCAAATCAACGCGCATAAAGAAAGCCTCCCATTTCTCATGTCCAAGAAATGGGAGGCAGTTCACAAACGTGAGGCGGGCCGTTTTCGTTTGAGCAATCATGCAGCGATGTGATGGGGCAAACTAATCCACGCGCTTGTCGCCCATAAAGAAGAGCGCCACCGTACCAGGTCCGGTATGCGAGCCAATCAGAGTACCGATGTTATTGATCTCAATCTTGCCTTTAAGCTGCGGAATCTGTTCCTCGATCAGCGCCGCAACTGCCTCGGCATCCTTGCGGCACGCCGAGTGCGACATGACGCACTTACCCGAATAATCCGCACCGTCCTGCACGTGTGCCATCATGGTCTTAGCCATCTCGGAAATCGCGCGCTTCTTAGTGCGAATCTTCTCACGTGGCGACAGCTTACCTTCGCAATCGACCGTCATAAGCGGGCAAATCTTGAGCGCCGTGCCGATGATCGCGCTCGCAGCCGAAATGCGACCGCCGCGCAGGTAGCTCGACAGATCGGTCGAGAAGAACCAGTGGTGCAGGTTGAGCTTGTGCTCCTCGATCCAGGCAGCCGTCTCGTCGAGTGAAGCCCCGCTATCGCGCACGTCGGCGGCACATTCCGCCAGCAGGCCAAAGCCCGAAGACGCCGCCAGCGAATCGATGACGCGCACCTTGCCGCCCTGGGGATAGCGATCCGCGAGCATCTGCGCCGCAACGCAAGCCGAGCCATACGTACCCGAAATACCCGACGACAACGTCAGGTGCAGCACGTCTTTACCCTCGGCAACAAGCGGCTCCCAAAACTCCTCGTACTCACCCACGCTCACCTGAGACGTCTTGGGCATGGCGCCTGCGGCAATCTGGGCAAAAAACTCGTCCGGCGTAATCGACTGATACAGATCGTCCGTATAGACAACATCGTCGATCTCGTAATGAAAACACACGACAGGGATATTGCGCGATTCAAAGAACTCCCGAGTTCGATCGGCGGCGGATTCACAGGTCAGGACAAAATCACTCATATGAGGCTCCTTACTCATTGCTGCGCAAATTATCGCACAGTGAGCCTACATGCGGTACATATGTCCACTATTTACCAAATCGAACCAAAAATAGTGAACATCTTTACCACCATCGTTTCCACCGACCCCACGCATAAATATCTGAGAAAACACCCTCTATCGTCTCCACTCAACCGCCATATCTACCTCCACTAAATCGATTTACCAAACCGTTCGGCTAACAATTCGGCCGCCCATCCCCAATCGAAACAAAAGCGGCGCATACTGATAAACGTTTGACGCTGTTTATCAGTTTTACCAGCCCTATCGGAAGGTGTTTCATGGTCGCATTCGATCGCAATCCGCAAGACTTCAAGTATCTGCGCCTGCTGTCGAGACAGTTTCCCACCGAGCAATCCTCGTTTACCGAGATCATCAACCTCTCGGCCATCCTCAACCTGCCCAAAGGCACTGAGCATTTTATGAGCGACGTGCATGGCGAGTACGAAGCCTTTATGCACATCCTCAACAACTGCTCGGGCGTCGTGCGCGAGCATGTCGACGAAATCTTTGGCGAAACGCTCTCCTTTGACGAGAAGGGCGAGCTGTGCACGCTCATCTACTACCCGCGCGAGAAGATCGAGCTGGTCCGCCGCAGTCTCCTGACTGCCCAGGCGGAGATCGAAAAGCTGGCCGAAACGCGAAACTTTGGCTTGTCTGAGAATTGACAAACTGGGAACGGCATGATATAATACGACCGAAAATTCCAAAATAAGAACTGAGTTCGACATAAGGAACAGAAAAGGGCGCCGCGCTGACAAGAGTCTGTCTTGGTGTCCCTCTTGCACGGAGATCTGTGTGCGGTCCCAGAGCCGTCCGGCGGCTGGGACAGGATCTGTGGCCAGAGTCCCTGACAACGGGGCTT
>USIL01000194.1:0-3368 GCA_900554655.1 uncultured Collinsella sp. | reverse complement strand
TGCGGCCTCACGCTCGTAGGGGTCCTGCGCCGAGGCAATCTTGAGCGCCAGATCGTGCTCCACCTCGTCGCACTTGGACACCAGATACTGTACGTATTCCTCGTTGGATTCGGCGGTGAGCGCCGTCAGCATGCGCTGCGCATCCCAGTTGCTCGGATCGAGTGCGGCCGCCTCGCGGAGCATGTTCTCGGCAGCGGCCTCTTCCTGCTCTGCCTGGGCGTCGTCGGGGATAAAGGGGATGCGGTAGTCGACGGCCTCGACGACCTTGGCAATTAAATGCCCGGCGCGATCGCGATCATGCACGATGAGCGGCGCGGGGTTGCGGGTGAATTGCTCCATCAGACGCTCGACGGCGGGGCCGTCGGTGAGCGGAATGTTGTCGCGGCGCAAGGCCTCAAGAACGAGGCGATGGCAATCCTCTTGAATGGGATCGAATGCCATGGGGCCTCCTTTGCTGCGGTTAGGGTTCAAATCTCTCTATATAACGTCCTAGTTTACCCGCATGTGACGTGCCGGGGGAGCCGCGCTCGGACATGCACTGTTGCACCACGAAGGCGGTTGTTAGACAGATGTCTGCGCACTGACCATGCGACTGGTATCACGGTGCCGTAAGCGGTCGATTTTGGGCGGCGAACGGCGTGGTTTTTGGAAAGGAGAGCTTCCGGAAATCGAGTCTGTCCAACCCTGATAAAACGTTTGCCCAGCTTGGGACAATAAACGCAATGCAAGAGTTTTCGGGGATAGAAAAAACGTTTCATCATTGGTAGCTTTGGATGAATATCTGACCAATCAAAAAGGTAAAATAATGCGTGTCCGAGCGTTGAGACGTTTAGACATCGCGTATCGCCATCGCCGGCGACGCGCAAACACGGTCCTGACGGAGCCAATTGGGTGCTCCGTTATATACACAAGTCTAAGAGGGGCTTGTTTAGGAGGCACAGTATGGGACGTTTTACCAATCCTCGCGATCTGTACTTTGGTGAGGGCGCTCGCCACGAGGTCAAGAACCTCAAGGGCAGCAAGGCCATCATCGTGACCGGCGGCGGCTCCATGCGCCGTGGCGGTTTTCTGCAGGACGTCGAGGCCGACCTTAAGGAAGGCGGCTTCGAGGTCAAGCTGTTCGAGGGCGTCGAGTCCGATCCGTCCATCGAGACGGTCATGAAGGGCGCCGAGGCCATGCGCGAGTTCGAGCCCGACTGGATTATCGCCATCGGCGGCGGCTCGCCCATCGATGCCGCTAAGGCCATGTGGGTCTTCTACGAGTATCCCGAGGAGTCCTTCGATAACATCATCCAGCCGTTCAGCTTCCCCGAGCTGCGTCAGAAGGCTCATTTCTGCGCCATCTCCTCTACCTCCGGCACCGCTACCGAGGTCACCGCGTTCTCCGTCATTACCGACTACGCTAAGGGCATCAAGTACCCGCTGGCCGACTTCAACATCACCCCTGATGTCGCCATCGTCGACCCCGAGCTCACCTACACCATGCCCGCCAAGCTGTGCGCTCACACCGGCATGGATGCTCTGACCCACTGCATGGAGGCCTACGTTTCCACCTGCGCCTCTATGTTCACCGACGCCAACGCCCTGCACGGCATCCGCGAGATCGTCGAGTGGCTGCCCAAGTCCTATGCTGGCGACCATGAGGCCCGTCAGCACATGCACGAGGCTCAGTGCATCGCCGGTATCGCCTTCTCCTCGGGCCTGCTCGGCATCGTTCACTCCATGGCTCACAAGACCGGTGCTGCCTTCGAGAACGGCCACATCATCCACGGTGCCGCTAACGCCATGTACCTGGGCAAGGTCATCCAGTGGAACTCCAAGGACCCGCGTGCTGCTGAGCGTTACGCTTACGTGGCCAAGGAGATCCTGCACCTTCCCGGCGAGACCAACGAGGAGCTCATCGCTGCGCTCGTCCAGAAGATTCGCGACCTCAACGACCAGCTCAACATTCCGCAGTCCATCAAGGATTACGCGAATGGTGGCGTGAAGGTCGACGCCGAGAACCCGCAGATGGTTTCCGAGGAGGAGTTCCTCGCCAAGCTGCCCGAGATCGCTGCGAACGCCGAGACCGACGCCTGCACGCCCGAGAACCCGCGTGAGACCAAGGCTGCCGACTTCGAGAAGATCCTCAAGGCCTGCTACTACGACACCGACATCGATTTCTAATCGACTCTTGTTATCGTAACGAGGGGCTCCGCACGTATCCGTACGGAGCCCCTTTCATTTTTCTTTTAGAGAATGGGATAGTTATGGCTGCAATTTTCAATAGCCCCAGCAAGTACATCCAGGGCCCGGACGAGCTGGCCAAGCTCGGCTCTTATGTTGAGCCGCTTGGCGCTAAGGCCCTCGTTATCGTGACGCCTTCGGGCAAGAAGCGCGTCGGTGCCAAGATCGAGGGCGGCTTTGCCGAGGCTAAGGCCGAGCTGCTGTTTAAGGACTTTAACGGCGAGTGCTCCAAGGGCGAGGTCGATCGCCTGGTTGCGCTCGCTCGCGACAACGGTTGCGACATCATCGTCGGCGTCGGTGGCGGCAAGGTCCTCGACACCGCGAAGGCCGTCGCCTATTACCTGGAGTCCCCGGTTATCATTTGCCCCACCATTGCTTCGACCGATGCCCCGTGCTCGGCGCTTTCGGTGCTTTATACCGATGACGGCCAGTTCGACAAGTACCTCTTCCTTAAGGCAAACCCCAATATTGTCATTATGGATACGACGGTTATCGCGGCGAGCCCGGTGCGCCTGACGGTTTCCGGTATGGGCGATGCGCTCGCAACCTATTTCGAGGCCCAGGCAACGCACGATGCCGACGGAGGCACCTGCGCTGGCGGCAAGGGCGGCATGGCTGGTCTGGCGCTTGCCAAGCTCTGCTACGAGACGCTTATGACCGACGGCGTCAAGGCCAAGGTTGCGCTGGAGAAGGGAGCGTTGACGTCTGCCGTCGAGCATATCATCGAGGCCAATACGCTGCTTTCGGGCATTGGCTTTGAGAGCTCGGGCCTCGCTGCTGCTCATGCCATCCATAATGGCCTGACGATGCTGCCCGAATGCCACGGCATGTATCACGGCGAGAAGGTCGCCTTTGGCACTATCGTCCAGCTGGTACTCGAGAATGCCCCGACCGAGAAGCTCGAGGAAGTCTTGGGCTTCTGCATTGAGCTGGGCCTGCCGGTCACGATGAAGGAGCTTGGCGTTGCCGAGGTTACGCGCGAGCAGGCCATGGTCGTTGCCGAGGCCGCTTGCGCGCCCGAGGACACCATGTGCAACATGCCGTTTGAGGTGACGCCTGAGATGGTCGCCAACGCCATCCTGGGTGCCGACGCACTGGGTCACTACTATCTCATGGATGAGTAAATCAAGCTAAGGAGGGGG
>USIL01000193.1:0-3404 GCA_900554655.1 uncultured Collinsella sp. | reverse complement strand
AGGATATACAGGTCACTTTCAAGCGTCGGGGCGCCAAAGGTTGCGGTCTTAATCACGTCCTCTTGGGCGAGCACTTCCTCCGCCACAGCGCGGTCCACCGTGCCCGTCCCCACCAATATATACAGTCGTTCCGAGACCTCGCGGAGCTGCAGATAGTTGCGCGGCCAGCGGTAAGCATCGAGCGTCTTCGTCGCCGCGGCAGACAGCGTGGGCGCTGCCGTCCCAAATGCATCAGCGAGATATTCCAAATAGCGCGCGACCTTCGTCGACGCGGCTCCCTGCTCGGCGATTGCCGGCGCGACGCTCACCGCACAGGCGAAGCGCTCGGTCACAAAGGCGGCTTGATCACTTTCGCCGCCGCCCGGCATGTCATTCGCCGTCAGCACCACATGGCAGCGCGTCGCCAACGCGGTGTCGGTCATCGTGGAGACCAGCTCGCGGAGGCGCTGGGGGCCAACCGCGTTCCAGCCCTCAATGCAAAGGGTCAGCCCCATTTGGAACAACGGCGATTCGACGCTTTTGAGTACATGGCGCCAACCGCGCTCGGTGAGCTCATCGAGCGCAACGGAAACAAAGGGCTGATCGGCAAAAGGACCGTCCAGATAGAGGCGCTTGGCGATCTCGACCTGACCCGCTCCCAGCTCGCCCTCGAGCATAAGAGGCACACCGCGCGCGTAACTCTCTGCAACCGGCGCAGCCACCGAGGCCGCCCCCTCAACGATGCCGTACGCGCTCGATTCGTAGCGGGCCTCAACTTCGTCGGCGTTGAGCCACTCGATGCCCGCATGCGCCGCGGCACCGCGCACCTCGCGGACCACGACGACCCAAAGCCCCCCGCCCTCTTTGTCGGTGGGGCGAACGGTCAGGCTCAGGCGCGCACCCGCACGCCCCATAACCAGACGCGCGCCGTCTCCTATACGGTCGAGGCGCTCAGCTACAAAAGCCGCCACATCCCGCTCAAGCGCCGCGTCATTCATGGTCGAGATCGCGACGTCCCCACGCGCATCGATTGCCAATGCCGAGGCCCCGGCAGCAGCCAGGGCCTCGGTCAAGATGTTCAGCTTGGCATCGCTATCCATGATTTGCCCCTGTCCGCGGCGACATGCAGCCGCCGACGGTCGCACGACCGAGTGTTTCAAAATTGAACGATATTGCTCACCAAACACTATAGGGCAGAAAGCGCCGTCCTGCGAGTATAGGTGTTGCCCCGCATCGCCATCCTGGCGGGGCGATAAGAGCTCTTCGGGACTTATAAACCTGCGGAAAAGCCATACCCGCAAGAGCTCCTATCGCTCCACCGTGAGAATGCGCTCACCAGCAACCAGCACGCAAACAAGCTACTTCTCTACCAGATTCCCAGTACGTGTTGCATTCCCAAACTCATGCACGCAATGCCAATCCAGCAGCAAAAGCCCAATGCGATGGGCTTGCCGCCCTTTTTGACCAGCTCGACGATATCGGTATTAAAGCCAATAGCCGCCATGGCCATCACAATAAAGAATTTCGACAGCTCCTTGATGGGCGCCGTAAAGGACGCGGGAAGCTGAAGCACCGTGGTGATCACGCTCGCCAGCACAAAGAACAGCACGAACATGGGAAACGCGCGTTTAAGCGAGAACGTGCTTTTGGCGTCACCGCCGGCCTTGCGCGCCAGATGCATCTGCCAGCATGCGAGAACCAACGTGATGGGAATAATGGCCAGCGTCCTGGTGAGCTTGACCACTGTGGCGCTCTCGAGCACATTGGCGCCGGGGTGCATGCTGTCCCAGGCGCTCGCCGCAGCCGTTACGGACGAGGTGTCGTTGATGGCGGTACCGGCAAACAGGCCAAAGCCCTCGTTGGTCAGCCCGAGCATGCCGCCGAGCGTCGGAAACACGAGCGCCGCGATAACGTTAAACAGGAAGATGACCGAAATAGCCTGGGCAATCTCGCGATCGTCGGCATCGATGACGGGTGCGGTCGCAGCGATGGCAGAACCGCCGCAAATCGACGAACCCACACCCACAAGCGTCGCGATCTTGCCCGGCACGTTCATAACGCGGCAGAGCACAAAGGCGATGACAAGCGAGGTCGAGATTGTCGCCACGATAATCGGCAGCGACTGGGCGCCCTTGGACAGAATCTGGGAGAGGTTCATGCCAAAGCCAAGCAGGATAACCGCGTACTGCAAGACTTTTTTGGACGTATAGGTGACACCGGCGGCGAGCTGTTCGCGACGATTCTTGGGAAAGACGAGCGCCAGGACCATGCCAAAGAGGATGGCGAATACCGGACCGCCGACCACCTCAACCTGTTTGCCGAGCAACGTCGCGGGAATGGCGATGATCAGGCAGAACAAGACGCCTTTCCAGCGCTCGCGTACGATATTTGCCAGTTGCATATGGGATTCCTTCTTTCTATTTCACGTTTGCGACGGCTTATGATACGGCAACATTGAGCGCAGCCTTGCGCAAACACAGACTAAGATGCCGCAATAGTTCTCAGGCAACAGCCGAATTACCCACCGTGGAGAGCTGATTCGCGGCATAATTAACAACTGACATATGAGTTTGATAGAACAGTTGCGAGGCGCTATGGAAGAATCGATGCACGTCGGCGAGCAGGAAACGAGCCTACAGGACCAGTCCTACCACACCATTCGACGCAAAATCGTCTACCTGGACTACAAGCCGGGCGAAAAGCTGGGCGTCAAGCAACTTTGCGACGACCTGGATATGGGGCGCACCCCTGTGCGCGAGGCACTGGTTCGCTTGGCGCAGGAAGGCCTGGTGCGCACCGTGCCCCAGAGCGGCACCTACGTCTCACCCATCAACCTCACCCTTGCCGAGAGCGCCTGTTACATCCGCGAGCATCTGGAAAAGCAGGTGATCGTGGAGTGCTGCGCGCGCGCCACGTCGGCTGGCATCGAGCAGCTCGACCGCGCCATCGTGCTGCAGGAAAAGGCCATGACCGAAGAGGATCGCATCGGATTCTTTTTAAGCGACAACCTCATGCACCGTATGATCTTTAGCATCGCGTGCCGTAGCACCGTGTGGTCATGGCTCGAGGAGACCAATGCCGATCTGGAGCGCTTCCGCTGGCTGCGTGCCGCCACGCAGACGCTCGACAATCAGGAGACTGTTAACGAGCACAAGCAAATCCGCCGCGCCATCGCCGGTCGCGATCCTATCGAGGCGAGCTTTTTGGTCAGCAAGCACCTGCATATGATGTTCCGCAACCAGACCGAGGTCCTGGACCAATATCCCGAGTACTTCGAGACCAGCAAGCTCCGCTAACCTGCCAAATAGGGACAGGTTTATTTTGGCAGGTTTTATCTGGGCAAATGCAACAAGGCCCGGCTCCGCCTGATGACGCGGAGTCGGGCCTTAGTTGTTAGGATGACGGAACTCGATTACTCGACGGTG
>USIL01000192.1:0-3409 GCA_900554655.1 uncultured Collinsella sp. | reverse complement strand
TCACGCCAATCTGACGTTCAATTTCGAGGGCGCGACCAGAAGGTCAGCGCCCTTTCATTTCACGTCACCCTGGCGCAAATGCGGCTCGCTCGCTGTCGTATGTCTATCCTGCGACGCCTCGATTCTTGCGGCGGCAGGCACCTAATCCCCTACGACTGGCGATAATGATCGAAGAAGTCGGCGAGGTCTTCGAGGGACTCTTTGAGCACTTCCATGCGCGGCAGGTAAACGATACGGAAGTGGTCGGGCTCGCCCCAGTTAAAGCCGCCACCGCGCGTGATGAGGATCTTCTTCTCGTGCAGCAGGTCGAGAGCAAACTGCTCGTCATCGGTGATGTTGAACTTTTTAACATCCATCTTGGGGAAGATGTAGAACGCCGCACGCGGCTTAACCACCGAGATGCCGTCAATCTTGTTGAGTGCCTCATACACAAAGTTGCGCTGCTCGTAGACACGACCGCCCGGGCGGATGTAGTTGTTAACAGACTGATGGCCGCCGAGCGCCGTCTGGACGATCGACTGAGCCGGCACGTTGGAGCACAGGCGCATGTTGGAGAGCATGTTGACGCCCATGATGAAGTCGCTCATGCAGCGCTGGTTGCCCGAAAGCACCATCCAGCCAATACGATAGCCCGCGATCATGTGCGACTTGGAAAGGCCGCTAAAGGTGACGCAGGGCAGGTCGGGAGCAAGCGAGGCAATCGAGACGTGCTCGTAGCCGTCCATGCACAGGCGGTCGTAGATCTCATCGGCAAAGATCATCAGCTGATGCCTGCGTGCAATCTCGACGATGCCCTCGAGCACCTCGCGCGGATAGACAGAACCCGTGGGGTTGTTGGGGTTGATGATGACGAGGGCTTTGGTCGCGCTCGTAATCTTGGACTCCATATCCTCCAGGTCGGGATACCAATCCGCCTGCTCATCACACAGATAATGTACGGGATGACCGCCAGCAAGGGTTGCGCACGCCGTCCAGAGCGGATAGTCGGGGCTGGGGATCAGAATCTCGTCGCCATTGTCGAGCAGCGCGTTCATCGAAAGCTGAATGAGCTCGGACACGCCGTTGCCCGTGTAGATATGCTCCATCTGAACGTTGGGCAGGCCTTTGATCTGCGAATACTGCATGATCGCCTTGCGCGCGGAGAACAGGCCACGCGAGTTGGAATAGCCTTCGCAGTCGGGCAGCTGCTGGCGCATGTCCTTGATGACCTCATCGGGCGTGCGGAAACCGAAGGGCGCCGGGTTGCCGATATTGAGCTTGAGGATGCGCTCGCCCTCGTCCTCCATACGGGCGGCCTCGTCGACGACGGGACCGCGCACGTCATACAGGACGTTATCGAGCTTGGTGGATTTAGAAAAAGTACGCATGGTGGTGCTCCTTGCAATTTGAGCTGAGAGACTAGGTTCGGATTTGGCAACGTTATGGGACGAGGACGTCTCGACTTGATCGGCGTCACTGGCGAGCAGCCAGGAAACATCGACCTCCAAAATACGGGCGAGCAGCTCTGCCACATCGCGCCGCGGGATCGTCTTGCCGCTCACATATTGGCTCATCTGACTCTTGCCGAGTTTTTTGCCGAGCATCTCCGATGCGCGGATCACGTTCGACTGGCGAACGCCGCAATCGGACATAGCCTGTCGCAGGCGATCGCTAAACGTCTCTTGGGCCACTAGAACCTCCTTGCTGGCAAAGTTCAATTTATAGAACACGAATTGAACCATGGTTCAATTTAGCAAGCAGTATAGCGCCGTACCTCATTCGAAAGTTCAATTTCATAAGAAAACGTACCGAACTCCGAGATTTGCCCAAAACGGACAATGACGTGTACGCGTTTAGAGGTATTCGAGGAAACGGGCGGCAGCAAGCGAAACGTCAGCCGTGCGATATATCGCATTGATCTGCCGATGGGGATGCCCCTCGAGTGGGCGCACGGCAACATCGAACTGACAGCGGCGCAAGATGAGCGCCGGAAGAATGCTCACGCCCAGACCGTCCTCGACCATGGCCATAATCGCATAATCATCCCAGGTCGACAGTTTAGAGCGTACCGCCAGGCCCGCGCGGCGAAACAGCGGCGTAATCTCGTCGTCGCTACCGCGTTCCAGCAGAATAAACTGCTCGTTGGCCAAATCGGCAAGGGAAACGACCTCCGCGGTAGCAAGCGAGGAGTCCGCTGGCACCACGGCCATCAACTCATCTTGCACCAACGGCCGCGACGCCATGCCGGCGCCGCGTGGTTCGCGCGGAATAAAGCCCAGGTCGCAGCGACCTTCCGCCACCCATTGCTCAATCTCGGAGTAATCACCCATCAGCAGCTCGTAATCGACGTCCGGGTGATCGGCGCGAAAGTGCGCAATCACCGGCGGCAGCACGTGGGTCGCCACACTCGAAAACGTACCGATGCAGATCTTGCCGCGCATGAGCCCACGCATCTCATCCACCCGTCGCTGTAGGCGGCCAAACTCTTCGCATAACGCCTCGACTGCCGGCATGACCTGCCGCCCGTCGGCAGAAAGCACTACGCCCTCGCGGCTGCGATCAAGCACCTTAAAACCCCAGTCTGTCTCAAGGTCGCCCACCATGCGGCTCACGCCCGACTGCGAATAGCTCAACCGCTCTGCAGCACGCGTAAAGCTGCCGGCACGCACCGTCTCAAGCAGCACTTGCATCTTTTGGATATTAGTCTCCACGGCACGTCTCCACCTTTGCATGAGTTTTTGTCATGTTTGCCATGCATTATATTCGCTTTTCTTCTAAAGCCAGTTCACCCATAGTGAACATGCTCGGATATAGAGGGGATGTCAGCGCATGAACAACGGACTGTTTACGTACTTAGCAGCATTGCTATTGTTTGGCTCCAACGGCATCATCGCCATTGCCGCCGACCACACCGAGGAAAAAGAGTGCATCAAGTGCGGCCGCTGCGTAGACGTCTGTCCTATGGAGCTGAAGCCCTTGGAATTCTACAAGTACGGCCAGCTGGGCGACGCGGAGAAGCTTTTGTCTCTCAACATCATGGACTGCTTCTCCTGCAAGTGCTGCGAGTACATCTGCTCGTCCAAGATTCCTCTGGTATCGAAAATCAACGCCGCCAAGGGTCTGGTCATGCCCCTGCTGAAGAAGAAATAAGGGGGAGAGAACGATATGCTGATTACAAGACTGAAATCCGAAGATACCATTTCCTCCCTCTGCGCCGGCAAGGTGTTTATCATCAACTGCCACGTCTGTAAGGAAGTCGGTTTCCCCGAGGAGGAGGCAAACGCGCTCCAGAAAAAGCTGGCTGAGGCCGGCAAGGTCGTCGGCACGCTGACCACCGATTATGTCTGCAACCCCACGGAACTCGCGCTGCGTCTGAGAGCGCCCATGGCGAAGATCGCGGAGGCGGACGCTGTTCTGGTGTTCTCCTGCG
>USIL01000191.1:0-3416 GCA_900554655.1 uncultured Collinsella sp. | reverse complement strand
CGCGACCGACGATTGAACGTCAGATTGCCGCTTAGGGGCGTTTGCAGCGTCGAGCCGTTACGGCGTTTGGTAAAACGCCGTAACCCTACAGTTCAGTCACGACAACACTGTTGTAGACCTCGTCCCAGCGGTCCATGACCAGGTGGCCGGTCTTGGGATCCATGGCGTTGAGCTTGCCGCAGGTATTGGCGGTCTTGAGCACCGTGACGTCGTCGACACCAGCCGCAATGGCATGCGCAAAGCCGGCGATGGTCGAGTCGCCGGAACCCGTCGCGTTCACAGCCGTAATCGCGGGCGTCTTGGCGCGGAACGCGCGACCCTCATGGAAGCCAACCGAACCGGCAGCGCCCATCGAAACGACAACCCAGGGGATACCGGCAAAACGGTCATCGGCGGCGAGCGCCTCGCGCAGGGCATCGACATCATCGGTCGTAAAGGACGTACCCAGCAGGCCGTTAATCTCGGTCAGGTTGGGCTTTACGAGCTCAGGCTTAGCGTCGGACTCCAGCGCGGCCTCCAGCGATGCGCCCGAGGTGTCGAGCAGCACCTTGGCGCCCGCCTCCTCGGCGATCTTGACGAGCTCGGCATAGTAGCCGGCATCGACGCCACGCGGCAGCGAGCCCGAAAGCGTCACGACGTCCGCCTTCGCTGCGAGCTCGGCGAACTTGGCCGTAAAGGCCTCGAGCTCGGCCGGGGCGATCTGCGGGCCGCTCTCCAGCAGCTCGGTCTGATTGCCCTCGTGCAGGATATTCAGGCAGATGCGCGTCTCACCGGCAATAGGCACAAAGTCGTTCTTGACGCCGTCGGCATCCATAAGCTCGGCCATATAGGCACCCATGTGTCCGCCGAGCAGACCGGTCGCGAGCACATCGTCGCCCAACTGCAGCAGCACGCGACTCACGTTGAGGCCCTTGCCGCCAGCGGTCTTTTCGGGTGTCACACGGTTAACATCGTCGATGATCAGCTTGTCGAGCTGATAGCGCGTATCAATCGACGGGTTCATGGTAACGGTCAGAATCATGTTGAACTCCTGTTCCGGGGCGGCATAACCCGCCCCAAACATACGATAGCTCGTTAAAGGATCTCGATCTCAAAGCCGCGGGTGACGGTCTCTCCCGGCTTGGCCACCAGGCAGCCACGCTTGTGCTCCAGAATATCGTCCTCGTCGGAGCAGGTGGACAGGCCGCCCCACGGTTCCACGGCCACAAAGTCGCCCTCGGGCTTGCTCCACACAATCAGGTATGGCATATCGGGGAACGTCAGGCGCACACCCTTGTCCTCGGTTTTCTTGGTCAACGTAACCACGCGGCTCTCGAGCACGTCGAAGATGGTCTCCGCGAAGTCGAAGAGTTCGTGGGTAAGCGGCAGGTTCTGGCCGATCATGGGGTTCTTGCTGCGATGCTCAACATCAATCAGGCCCGTCGAGGGAACGGCAGTACAGAGCTCGGTGGCCTCACGCTGCTCAAAACGGAGCTCGTAGTCGTCATAGGACTCGCCCTCGTCGAGCGGGCACTTAAAGCCGGGGTGACCGCCCACAAAGAACGGCATGTCCTCGGTGCCCTCATTGGTCACCTCGTACGACACGGCCACCTTTTCCGAATCGATCGTGTAACGAGCAACGATCTTAAACGGATACGGGTACTGCTCGAGCAGCTCGGCATGGTCGGTAGAGCTTAGGCTCAGCGCAACCATGTTGTCGCTCTGTTCCTCGAGCTTCCACTCCTGTTTGCGCGCAAAGCCGTGGCGAGCGAGCTTTACCTCGCGGCCGCCCATGGTCATTGCGTGACCATCTCGAAGGCCGCCGCAGATCGGGAAACAAATGGGTGCCTGGCCCGACCACACCGCCGGGTCGCCCTGCCACAGGTACTCACGGCCGTTGGCCGCAATAGAAGTGAACGATCCGCCAGCCGTGCTCAACGCAATGCGGACAGAGCCGTTATCAAGAACAAACTCCATAGGAGCCTTCCCTTTCTTACGACAGCCCGCCAAGTCAATAGGGCCGATAGAAAACCGGCCCGCGCCCCCTCACAGAAACGCGAGCCGTCAACGGACTAGTAAATTACGCCGGATACCCGCTAATCATGGTATTCGCCGCGGTCCCACTTCTCCAGGAACTCGTCAAAGAAGTGCGGGTCAGCCTGAGCCTCGGCGTCGGCCTTGTTGCAGGCATCGATCTTGGCGATCAGGGCATCGTGCTCGGGGGTCTTCTCGTAGGGCTCCTCCAGGAAGGCAAGCATAATGTCGGCCATCAGGAACTCGCCGGTGATCTTGCCGCCAAAGCCCACGATGTTGGCGTTGAGCTCGCGACGGGCATACAGGGCAGAGGTCATGTCGCGAACCAGGGCGCAGCGGGCGCCGGGAACCTTGTTGACGGCGTTAGTGATGCCGATGCCGGTGCCGCACAGGGCCACGCCAAAGTCAGCCTTGCCGCTGGCAACAGCCTCGCCCACGGCCTTACCGTAGATGGGGTAGTGCGTACGGGTGTGGCTGTAGGTTCCGCAGTCGAGCACCTTGTAGCCAGCCTGCTCCAGGCGGTCGGCCAGATAGATCTTCTCGTCCGTAACGATATGGTCGCAACCGATTGCGATGGTCTTCTTCATCAGAACGTCCTTTCGTCTGAATTCACAAGTTGAGGTAGAAGTTCGAGTTCTCGGTGGCTCTCGTTAGGCCATCTTGTTGAGCATGTCGACACGGATCTGGTGACGGCCGCCGGCGTACTGGGCACGCAGGAACTCGCGGGCGATCTTCTTGGCGACCTCGGTGCCCACAACGCCCGGGCCCATGGTGCCCATGCGCGAGCCGTTATGCTCGCGGGTCATGTAGGCGGAGCGCTCGTCGGAAATGTTAGCGACGACCATTCCCTTGATCTTGACGGCGGCCATATAGGAGCCGACGCCGTACTTATCGAATGCGAAGCCCTGGGAATCCTTGTGCTCCAGCAGGTCCTTGGCAACGGCGGTCGCGGAATCGACAAAGTCCGCGGCAGGGGTCTCGGAATAGTCGACGACCTCGTGACCGTCGGCGATGAGCATCTCCTTGATGGACTCCTTCATCGACATACCGTCGGCATCGGAAGCGATTACAACCCTCATGACATCCTCCTTGAGAGATACGCTGGCGCGTAGTTTCTGTTTGGAAGTGTTGAATCGCGTTCAGATCCGGGCATCTGAATGTGCGGTTCTTCACTGTTCATGTTTATTTGAGCACATTCGAACATCGACTGCAACAACTATTTGTTTGTCTTTGTTCTTTTTTGAACAAATACCGTTCACGGATGATTGCTGACCGTTTGAGCCGGGCGCGGACGTAGCGACCATGTGTTCAACAAACAAAAGGGCGGCCAAGAACGTGTCTCGGCCGCCCTTCTTACAGTTGATCTTCCAAAGAACGCTTTGCCGCCTACTCAGACTGCCTGC
>USIL01000190.1:0-3423 GCA_900554655.1 uncultured Collinsella sp. | reverse complement strand
GCTTGTTAAAGCCAAGCTGACGGGCGATCTCCTTGGCGATGGTGGACTTGCCGGATCCGGCGGGGCCGTCGATGGCGACGATCATGCAATGCTTCCTTTCGATGGTTGACGTGCTGGTATGGTTCGCGGGCGTTGGGACGCGGCGGGTTTGCCTAGCCCGTGTAGCGCTCGCGGTAGGTGTTGCGCTTGGGTGCTGAGCCATGGCTGCCGTGGTGACGCGTGCGGCTGGCAGGCGTGTCTTGGGGCTTGCCGCCGTTGCGCTTGGAGCTCGCCTGCTTGGGCGGGATGCCGCCGGCCTTGAGGATCTGCACCTCGCGGTCGGTGAGCTCGCGCCACGAGCCCTTGGCCACGTCCTTGAGCTCCAGGCCGGCAAAGTTGCAGCGGTGCAGGCGGATCACCGGGTGGTGGATCTTGCTCAGCATGCGCTTGACCTGGTTCTTGCGGCCTTCGCGGATGATGACCTCCACGGCGGTGGTACCGGGCTTCACACCCTGCGGGGCCACGGCTTCAGCCTCGCGCGCGTTGATGACACGGCAGATCGCCGGCTGACACAGGCCGTCGTCGAGCTCGATGCCGCGGCGGAGTGGTTCCAAGTCTCGATCGGTCAGTTGGCCATCCACGAGTGCCTGGTAGGTCTTATAGACATGCTTGCTGGGATGCAGCAGGTCCTGCGAAAGGTCGCCGTCGGTCGTGAAGAGCAACAGTCCCGTGGTGTCGCGGTCCAGGCGGCCCACCGGAAAGAGCCCCGGAAAGCGGTCGCGCGGGACCAGGTCGGCCACACAAGGGCGCTCCTGCGGGTCGCTCATGGTGGTGAGGTAGCCGGTCGGCTTGTAGAGCATCAGGTATACGGCGCCCTGGTCGAGCTTGACGGGCATGCCGTCGACCTCAATGTGATCGTGGTCGACATCGACCTTGGTGCCCAGCTCGGTCGCGACCTGGCCGTTGACGGTCACGCGGCCAGCGGTCATCAGGTCCTCTGAGCCGCGACGGCTCGCCACGCCCGCGCGTGCCAAAAAGCGCTGCAGGCGCATGGTGTGCGGATAGACAGGCTGGGCGTCGGTTGCGGGTGCTGCGTTGCCCATGGCGCGCGTCTCCCCTACTTCGTTAGTCCTCGTCATGCAAATCCTCCGAGGTCTCGTCGACGACCAGGGTCTCCAAGTCCTCGACTGCCTCAACATCTTCAACATCGGTATCGAGCAGTTCACGCTCTTCGTCCAGGTCCTCGGCCTGCTCCTCGAGCGTAGACTGAATGCTGCGGCCGCTCAGGCGCTCGCGGATAAACTGGCGCGACTGCTCGTCGGGGGCAAACTGCTCCAGATCGGGCAGGTCGCGGGTGGAGCGCAGACCGAACTTTTCCAAGAAGGCGTTGGTCGTGCCGTAAATGATGGCCTGACCGCGCTGGGGGTCACGGCCGAGCTCGCGCACCAGACCCTTGTCCACGAGCGACGCGATGACGCCGTCTGAGTTGACGCCGCGGATGCCCTTGACCACCTCGCGCGTTACGGGCTGGTGGTATACGATGACGGCCAGGGTTTCGAGCGCCGCCTGGGACAGCTTTTGCGTGTCCCAGCTCAACACATAGGCCTCGACCACGTCGTGGTAGGCGGGGTGCGTGAACAGGCGCCAGCCGCCGGCGACCTCGCGCAGCTGAAAGCCGCGGTTGGCCTCCTCGTACTCAACCTTGAGCTCGGCGAGCAGCGACGCGCACTCGCCGGGGGCGATATCCAGTGCGCCGGCCAGCGCGGGCGCACTCACTGGGTCGCTTGACACCAGCAGCAGCGCCTCGAGGGCGCCTTTGAGGCTGTTTGCCTCCAGCGTGGAAAGGGTTGACATGGTTGCGGCTCCTATTCGGTGAGCTCGGGGCCCTCGCCGGGCACATAGGCCTCGGCGCCTTCGACGCGGTTGATACGGATGGTTCCAAAGATCTCGTCCTGGCTCAGCGTGAGCGAGCCGCGCTTGGCGAGCTCAAGCATAGCTAGGAAGGTGACGACGAGCTGCTCGGTGGTGGCATCGCCGTCCAGTAGCTCGCGGAAGGTGCAGGTTTGGTGCGCCATGGTAAAGCGGTCGACTGAGGCCACCGTCAGGTCGAGCGGAACGCGATGGGGTGCCACGTGCTCGGCCTCCAGCAGGAAGGTCTGGCGCTTGCCGTCCAGGTCGGCGCAGATGACGGCCAGGCCGCGCAGGGTAATGCCGGCCAGGTAGTCGGGCATGAGGCCCAAGAACTCGGGGTCGGGGCCGGCCACACGCGGGTGCATGCGGCTTTCGGCCTGCATGCGGGCACCGAGGGCCGCAGCCGCGCCTTTAAACTGTTTGTAGGCAATCAGGCGTTGGATCAGGACCTCGCGCAAGGCGTCGCCGTCGAGCGTGCTGAGCTCCTCGAGGTCTTCGTCGAACTCGTCATCGTCGTCATCGGCTTTGCGCGGGGCCTCCTGCGGCACCAGAGAGGCAGCCTTGATGTCCAAAAGGGTTGCCGCGACCAGCAAAAAGTCGCTCGCCACGTCAAGGTCCAGCGCCTCGATGCGCTCGGCCTCGGCCAGGTATTGCTCGGCCACCTCGCTGATCGAGATGGCGCCGATATCAACTTTTTGGCGGGTTACCAGCTGCAGCAGCAGGTCGAACGGTCCGCTGTAGACCTGCGTCGACACGCGATACGACATCTTCGACCTCCTTTGACGGCGCCTTCGCGGCGCGGTTTGGGTGCATGTTGCGACCGTTTTGCACGGTCGACCTGTAAGTTTACCTTAGATGCCGGCGATTGCGAAGTTGAGCAGCCACTCGGCCAGCGGATACACGGTAACGTCGAAATAGCGGCCGATCACATCGATGCCGGTCCACATGGGCAGCAGGTACAGCACCAAGATGAGGATGGGCATGGCGTATTGCTGCAGACGGTAGTAGTTGGCGAGTGCCTTGCCTTTGAGGAGCGGCACGATGATAGACGAGCCGTCGAGCGGCGGAATCGGGATGAGGTTAAAGAACGCGAGCGACAGGTTGACCACGATGAACGTGGCGTCGAAGTTCATGATTTGGGACGCCACGGCAAAGGACATGCTGGCGTAGAGGTTGCCATAGGCCAGGTGCATGAGGGCTGCAGCCAGGCACGCGAGCGCGATATTCGATGCGGGGCCGGCCGCGCTCACCAGGACCTCGTCGCGCTTGGGGTGCTTGAGGTTGTTGAGGTAGACGGGCACGGGCTTGGCGAAGGCAAACACCGGGCCACCGGCGGCGAGCATGAGCAGCGGCAGGATGATAGTGCCAAACGGATCGATATGGTTGAGCGGGTTGAGTGACACGCGGCCGCGCGAACGGGCTGTCTTATCGCCGAGTGCCCAGGCCGCGGCGGCGTGCGCACTTTCGTGGATGACGATGCCCACGATGACGGCGACGGCGCTGGCGAGCAGGTTCATGATGTAGCTGCTGGAC
>USIL01000189.1:0-3435 GCA_900554655.1 uncultured Collinsella sp. | reverse complement strand
CTACGAGGTCCCCGCCGAGCTGCTGGCCAAGATTCAGAGCGTCTTTGGCTGCGGCTGGGCCAGCGAGGACGAGGTCCGCGCTGCCATCAAGAGTTGCTGGGACGCCAACGGCTACGTGATCGACCCGCACACCGCTTGCGGCTATCACGTCTTTGAAAAGGTCGCTCCCGCCGAGGGCGCCAAGGCTCGCGTGCTGCTTTCGACCGCCAGCCCCTACAAGTTCCCGCGCGCCTGCTGCGACGCCCTGGGACTCGACGTTCCCGAGGACGACTTTAAGGCCATGCGCGTGCTCGAGCAGGCCACCAACACGGTCGCCCCGGTCCAACTCGCCGAGCTTGAGTCCAAGCCTGTCCGCTTCGAAGACGTCTGCGACGTAGCCGACATGGCCAACTACGTCGAGTCTGCAGCAAAAAAGATGACTACCAACTAAAACCCCTTATAAGGCGCCGGCGAAAGCCGGCGCACCTTCTTTTTATTTAGCTTTCGGGATAATGACGAGCATGCGAGCGGGTCTGGCCGTTTAGTTCGTCGCGAGTTCCGCACGAGCCGGAAAGCACTTAATGTGCTTTCCGAGCGAGCCAGGACTGCCCGAGCAGCGAACTAAACGGCCAGACCCGCCCAGGAGGACCCACATGATCAAAATCACCGTCCCAGCAACCAGCGCCAACCTAGGCATCGGCTACGACACCCTCGGCATGGCCGTCAGCCTCTACTCGCACTTCACCTTCGAGCGCGCCGACAAGCTCACCATCACGGGCTGCCCCAAGGAGTTCCAAAACGAGAATAACCTGGTCTATGTGAGCTTTGTCGATGCTCTGGCCGCCTGGGGCGAGCCGGCCTTCCCCGTCGCTATCGACATTCAGACCGACGTGCCCGTCGCCCGTGGCCTGGGTTCCAGCTCCACCTGCGTCGTTGCCGGCATCATGGCTGCCGCCGCGCTGACGGGCCACACCGTCGACCGCGCTGAGCTCGTCCGCATTGCCACCGAGGTCGAGGGCCATCCCGATAACGTCGCCCCTGCTATCCTGGGCGGCGCCGTCTGCTCCTTTACGCCGACCGATTCGCTCCCCCAGTGCCTGCGCTACGAGGTGAGCGATCGCCTGCGTTTTATTACCGTGATTCCGCCCTACGAGGTACACACGAGCGAGGCACGCAAGGTAGTGCCGCAGGAGATTCCGCTCTCCACCGCCGTGTGGCAGATGGGCCGCATCGCCGGTATGACGCGCGGCCTGGAGACCGGCGATCTGGACCTGATTGCCGCCGCTAATGACGACCGCATTCAGGAGCCCTATCGTCGCCGCCTCATCCCCGACTACAACGCCGTGCGCGACACCTGCCTTAACGGAGGCGCCAAGACCATCTGGATCAGCGGCTCCGGCTCGACCCTCATGGCCGTGACTGACGACACCATCGTGGCAAAGTTCCTACAGGTCAAGCTGCGTGAACAGTTCCCCAAGTGTGACACGCATATTCTGACGTGCGACACCGATGGCGCTCAAATCGAGTACCTGTAGACATCCTCCCCATATACCTGTCCGGGACGGTCGGGATGTTCCCTCAAAATCGTCCTCGCGCATGAAGGCCCCTTGTCCTGCTCCTACGGAGCGGCGGACAAGGGGCCTTCGCGCTGCGGAATGATTTTGGAAACTAAGTACGGGACCCGCCCAAACCGTCCTGCTCAATCGCCCTTGTGGTGTTGGGGCTGAAAGGGTGGGACGTGTGGGTTATTTGGTTGTTAGGGTTAGTAGGTCGTTGGGGGTTTTGAGGTTGTAGGTGGCGTTTGGGATATCTTGGTGTGATCCCCATGCTGCTCGGGCAAAACTGACCCCTGCTGAAGTTGCGCATTGTTCGTCGTAGACGGTGTCGCCAACGTAGACGACGTTGCCAGGATTCGCGCCCGCACGTCGGAGATATTCGAGCATGGGTGCGGGTGCGGGTTTATGTTCGGTTGTGTCTTCGACAAGGATGATGTGCTCAAAATACTTATCGAAACCAAGGGGTGCAATTTCTTTTGCGTATTCGTCGCGCGCACGTGAGGAGACGATGCCAAGTTTGCAGCCGCTATCGGCGAGTGTTGCGATGACTTCAAGCAAACCTGGAAACACACTGATGGTGCTTTTAAAGCTGGCGGCAACTTGGCACCAGCGATCCAACGTTGCCTGCGAGTAGATCCCAAGTTTCTCAAGGGCATCCTTGCCGGGTATGCCGAGGGCAAAGTCAAGCTCGTGTCGGGGAAGCGTTTTGCTGGTCTCTTCTTGGACAATCTGGACAAGCGATGACAGAACGCTTTCTTCTGTATCTGCCAATGTCCCATCAACGTCAAATACGATATGGTCAAAGTGCTTCATATGATTGCTCCTCTCTATTGTTTGCCTGCAAGTTTGATGCAGTGACAGAAGAAGGGCTAGCGGGATTTCTGCCTGGTGCTATCGAGATTCTGCCTCGCTGCTCGATAGCTCGAAGGAGTGCACCCCATTTGTTCTTTAAATACCTGGCCAAGATGGCTTGCTGTTATAAATCCGCATTGGCGCGCGACTGTCTGTACCGTTCGCGTGGTGTGTGCCAAAAGTTCGCAAGCACGGTTTATGCGGTATGCGCGTAGATATGCCGCCGGGGTCGTTCCTGCACAAGTTTCGATAATGCGGTAACACTCTCTTTCGCTTACGCCGGCTGCAGATGCCATCTGGGGCACATCTATAGCGGCTGCATAGTTTGCGCGGATAAAGTCCAGGATTGCCTTGAACTGTACGTCGCGGCTGGTCATCCAAGAGGCGCCGTCGGAAGAAAAGAGCGGTTCGGTCTTGGCGTTAATCTGAATCCAGAGCTCTGACAAACTATTTCGAAGCGCCATCTCGTTCTGCGGCCGTTGAAGGTCGTGGCTAAAGGAGCTCTTCAGCAAATCGATAAAGGGCATATCGTCGGGATTGGTGGGCGACCATTTGAGCACATCGACGCCTCGACATTGAAGCAATGGGTTGATGTAGCGCTTTTGGAGACGTCCCGCGGGATCGCCGAGCATCGACGGCTGAAAGATATGCAGCATTTGAATGGCTGGCGCCGAATTGGGTGATTGCAGCGTGCTGTGCAAAACGCCGCCGTTGATAAAGCCGGCGGACCCTTCCTCAAAGCGTACGTGCTCATGAGCCGCGTGCGTTCGATAGTCAATCGCTCCCTGCTCCATGTAGAAAAGCTCAACTTCGGAATGCCAGTGCCAGGGGACGGAATTGCCCGGATAGCGAGCGAATTCTGCGCGTTCGGCAATATAGGGCCAGTCTTCGGCGGTCTCGGGAAACGCTTCCTCGCGTCCTCCGCGGTGCAATTCTATGTGATCCATGTTTCGCATGGCATCAGTATAAAGCGCGATGGGCTTAGATTGCTCTTGCCTGTTCGGGGAACGCCTTGTCTAGAGATGCTTGGAGCTTTTCGAACGATGCT
>USIL01000188.1:0-3453 GCA_900554655.1 uncultured Collinsella sp. | reverse complement strand
CGCCGTACTCGAGCGCATCGAGCACCATGATCGTGTCGGTGTGCGTGTTGAGGAACGCCAGTGCGCGCTCCTCCATGGGACGGCACTCGCCCGATCCGAGCTGCACAAAGTAGAACACGCCGGGCTCGGTGGCCTCGAACGGGCCGTGGAAGTACTCGCCGGAGTGGATGTAGCAGCAGTGCTGCCACTGCATCTCCATGAGCGAGCAGATGGCCATGGCATAGGTCTGGCTAAAGTTGGGGCCGGATCCCAGGATGTAGAAGAACTTGTGCTGCTGGCAGAGCTCGGCAAAGCGGGCGCCCAGCTCGGCGTTGACCTTCTCGCGGGCGGCGGGTAGCAGTGCGTCCATCTGCTTAAGGCCTTCGTACATGTCGGCGAGCGCTTCGTAGCCCTCCTGCTGGTCGAGCAGTTCGGCGGCGATCAGAGCGCCGATGCCCTGCGGCACCTCGGCCTGTGGCACGCTTTCACCCCACGGATAGACCCAGGTGGTCCACTTGCCATTGTCGATCTTAGAGCCCTCGCAGTCGGTGAGGGCAACGACCTTGGCTCCGGCAGCCAGCGCCATCTCGCAACCGTCGACAACCTCCTGCGTGTTACCGCTGTGGCTGCAGGCGACGACGAGCGACTTCGGCCCTAGGCTCTTGGGGGCCATCAGGCAAAACTCGTGCGCCGTGTAGACCGTCGAGGTAAACGTGGTGGCCTCGCGCTCGAGCAGTTCGTTAGCCGGCATGAGGTCGATCATCGAACCGCCGCAGGCGATCCAAAAGACATTCTCGACCTTGCCCTTGCGCTCGATTATTTCCTGAATCAGATCATGTGCGTTCATGCTGATGCTCCTCCTTGTGTGGTGGCTTTTGGCGACGGCTGCTCGTACCTGCGGTCGTTCTATGTTGTCCTATTTATAGCACGTGTAATAACGCCCGTGAAGTCATCCCGGCAAATTTGTTCTATGTTGTTCTATTCGTGAACGTTAGATGTCAAACACGTAGCGCGAGCCCACGATCTTTTGGCGCCCGAGCAGCAAGGGCCGCTCGTCCGCATCGGTAAAGTACGCCTCCATATAGAAGAGCGGCTCGCCGACCGGCACCTCCAGCAGCGGGGCCGTCTGAGTATCGGCAAGCGCAATCTCCACGGTGCAGGGGTCGGACTTGAGCGGCGCGCGACCCGAATGCTCGGCAACGAGCGAGAAGATCGAGTTGTCGGCGAGGTCCTTATCGGCAAGCGTCTGCAGGTAGGGATGGTCGGCGAGCACAAAGGCGTTGTTCTCGAGCATGACGGGCACGCCGTCTGCCGTGCGCACGCGCTCGACCACAATGAGCTCGCAGCCGGGTTCCACGCCAAAAAATGCCGCGTCCTCGTGCGTCGCCGCGACCACCGTGCGCGACACCAGACGCGCACCCGGCACCATGTCGTTGGCAGCACAACCCTCGGAAAAGCTCTGGACGTCGCCTTTCTGGACAATCTTGCGCTTGAGCTTGGGAGCGCACACAAAGGTGCCCCTCCCCTGCTGTCGGTGGAGATACCCCGCGCGCGACAGCTCCTCGATGGCACGGCGCACGGTGATGCGTCCCACGCCGTAGGACTTCGCGAGCTCCATCTCGGAAGGAATACGCGAGCCGGCCGCGTACACGCCGCGCGCGATCTCGCCCTTTAGGTCGTCCATAACCTGCTGGTACAGCGGCACGGCGGACACCTCGGCGCGCTCGGAACGTTCGGTCTTGCTATCGGCTGCCATCATTACGCTCCATCCCGCGCATGCTCGGACTCAAATTCTTCAATCGCCGCCATAAACTGCTCGCCAAAGGCGTCGGCCTTTTTCTCGCCAATGCCGTTGACCTGGATCAGCTCCTCGCGCGTTTGAGGGCGCAGGCGGCACAGGCCGCGCAGAGCCTTGTCGGAAAAGACCATATACGGCGCCATCTCCAGCTCGGTCGAGATCTCCTTGCGCAAGGCACGCAGGCGCTCGAACAGCTCGGCATCGTCGCCCACGCGCGGGCGCTGATCCAGCTCAGCCTCCTCGCGCAGCAGATCCACCGCACGGCGGGCGCGAGCCGAGGCCTTGCGCTTGGACGCGCGACGCTTAACGGTAAAGGCGAACGCCTCATCCTCGACCTCGCCGGCACGCGGACCCAGTCCCACGACCGGGTACTGCCCCTGCGAGGTGGCCAAATAACCGCGGCCGCACAGCTGGCCGATGATGTCCTTGATGCGCCCGACCGATTCGCTCGACAGCTCACCGTAGCCGCGGTCCTCGTCCAGATGCATCTGGCGAATGCGCTCGGTGTTGCCGCCGTGAAGAACGTCGGCGATCAGCGACTTGCCAAAGCGCATGGGACGCGTGGCCACATAGCGCACGGCAGCGCGGGCCATATCGGTGACGTCCTCGACCTCGAACTGCGTGAGGCAGTTGCTGCAGTTGCCGCAGCCCTCGGCGTCGTCTGCCGTGCCGCCCGCGGCGGCTGCCGCATGCTCGGCCACGGCCTCGTCACCAAAGTAGCGCAGCATGTATTCGCGCAGGCAGCCGGTGGTATTGCAGTAGCCCTCCATCTGGCTGAGCAGGCGGTATCGATTCTGGAGCGCCCACGCGCGCTGCTCGTCGTCGAGCGCCTCGTCGGCGGCATCGCCGCGGTCGATCAGAAAGCGGCGCATGCGAAAATCGTTGCCGTTCCACAGCAGGTGGCAGCTGGCCGGGTCGCCATCGCGGCCGGCGCGGCCCGCCTCCTGGTAGTAGGCTTCGATGCTCTCGGGCACGTTGTTGTGGATCACGTAGCGCACGTTGGGCTTGTCGATGCCCATGCCAAAGGCGTTGGTGGCAACCATCACCTGGATATCGTCGTCGATAAAGGCGCGCTGGCTTTGGCGGCGGGCGTCGTTGCCCATGCCGGCATGGTAGCGGCCAACGCGAATGCCGCTGGGGCCCAGCGCCTCGGCAAGCTCACCTGCCAGTGCATCGACCGTCTTGCGGGTCGAGCAATACACGATGCCGCTCTCGCTCGAATGCGCGATCACATAGTCACGCACCCACGCGGCCTTGGCCTTGTCGCCCATCTCCTCGCAGCCAAAGTAGAGGTTCTTGCGATCGAAGCCCGTCACCACCGTCGCCGGGTTTTGCAGGCCGAGCATCTGTTGAATGTCCGTGCGCACGCGCTCGGTCGCCGTAGCGGTAAAGGCCGCCACGATGGGGCGCTGCGGCAGGGAATCGATGAACTCGCGAATCTGCAGGTAGGCGGGGCGGAAATCCTGGCCCCACTGGCTCACGCAGTGGGCCTCGTCAATGGCCACGAGCGGCGCGCCAATGCCGCCGTCCGCTGCGACCTCCTGCGCAAAGGCCAAAAAGCGCGGCTCGAGCAGGCGCTCGGGCGCCACATACATAAGCTGATAGCGGCCCTCGCGCGCCCGCTTGAGCACGGTGTTTTGCTGGGCCGGAGTAAGACTGGAGTTGAGATAGCTGGG
>USIL01000187.1:0-3518 GCA_900554655.1 uncultured Collinsella sp. | reverse complement strand
CACGCAATGCCCGCGACCGTCAGGTCACCCGATCCTACATTCGCTGTAATGCCCACCATGTTATCGGCAACTTCGCGCGGCAGTTCGACGGTAACCGTGCGGTCAATGGCGCGCTCGTCATCGCAATCGAACTGGCGAATCTTGAGCGTAGAGCCCTTGATTTCGGCCAGGTTCTGGGTTGCCGCATCGAAGGCAACGGTCCCCGTTGCCACGCGACCGCTTTCAATTACGCGCACTGGCCCGCTGGAGACGTGTTTGACCTCGACCGTGCCCGACGTCACGTCCAAGTCAAGCGATGTGAACGCGTCGGCATCAAAGGTTTCGCTCGAAAGCTGCTGAGGCTGAGCGGAATAGTTACCGCCATCCAAAAGATCGTCCTCGTCAACCGCATCGTCCATACCAGAGAAGCCGGATACAACATCGTCGAGATCCCACGGGCCATCAAAATGAATCAAAGTCCGCGAAATGCCAAAGACAAGCCCGATGATGAGCACAAACGCTCCGATGCCAACGCCCAAGCGTACCTTGGATTCATGCGAAAGCTTCATCATTCATCACTCTCTTTGGCAATCGGCTCAGCGGTAGTCGCGGTAGCCACGTCAGCATCAGATTCCGCAGAAGTATCCTTCCCCTGGGCCTTGACCGCCACCGACGCCGAACCAACCTGAATATCCCCGCGCGCCCAATCGCCATCGAGCGCACGCGCCACCCAGTGATAGATGGGAATCGTAAAGAAGATCAGTGCGGCAAAGGGGCCGGCACCAAACAGGAACATCAGCAAAAAGAACAGCAGCCAGCACACGGCCCAATACGGGAACGACTGGAACGGTCCCTTCACCGGAGTCGAGCCAACCGCACCGCCACTCGTCGCCTGCGCCGTAGCGGCATTGGCGGCCTGTGCACTCCAGCTTGCCGCTTGCGCCGCCTTGGCGGCGGCATCACTCGCCTGCGTTGCCGCCTCGGTGGCACGTGCCGCCGCCTCATGGGTGCGTGCGCGCTCTGCCGCCTCGGCCTCGCGTTGGCGAGCGCGGTCCTCGTTCTCAAACTCGATATCGTCCTCAATCTCGTCGCTCGGATTGAGCAACTCGTCCAAGCTCACGCCATAGAGTTTGGCGAGCGAGATCAGGTTCTCGGTATCGGGTGAGCTCTCCGCGCGCTCCCATTTACTGACCGCCTGGCGCGACAGCCCCAGCTTTCGCGCCAGCCCTTCTTGGCTAAAGCCTTTGCTGCGGCGAAGGTCGGCGAGCCGCTGCGCAGTTTCTACATTCATGGTTCCTCCTATGTGATGCCAGCCGTGCCGCCGGACCGTTTTTGTTCTTAAGGCGCCTTGCACAGTTAAAAATCTATCCGCCACCGCCAAAAACATGCCACCTATTCTAGTGAGATTTTTGACAACCGGCGGTTGCGGGTGCATATGAGCTGCGGAAATGTGTCCAAACAAAGCAATGACCCGTAGCTTGGTTGTCCCCGTTGCGGCGTTAACGGTAGTATGGTCGTACTGTTAATTCCGCACCGCCAACGGAGGGAGTTCCGCGCCGTGAACCGCGATTTCGCCTCATCGCTCATCCAGCTCAACAACACGTTCTATCGCGAGCACTCCGCCTCCTTCTCCGATACGCGCCAGGCCCCGTGGCCCGGCTGGGTGCGCACCATGGACATCGCGCTCGGGCAGCTCGACGTCGCCACGATCGAGCATCCCGTCCGCGTTTTCGATCTTGCCTGCGGCAATATGCGATTCGAGAACTTTGCCGCCGGCGGCGCACTTGCCGCCAAGGGCGTCGACGGCGCAAACCCCTCGGCAGATGCCAGCTGCCCGTTTGAGTTCTATGGTGTCGACTCGTGTCAAGATTTGGCTATCGATGCACATGGCCACGCCCTGCGCATTCCCAACCTGCACTTCCAGGAGCTCGACGTGCTCGACGCCCTCATGAAGCTCAACCCCGCCGAGACGCCCGACGTGCTTTTCGACGCCCCGCTCGCCGACATCTCGGTCTGCTTTGGCTTTATGCACCACGTGCCGTCGTGCGAGTACCGCGTACGCGTACTCGACGCCCTGGTGCGGCAGACGCGCCCGGGCGGCATCATCGCCATCAGCTTTTGGGAGTTTATGAACGACGAGCGCATGGCGCGCAAGGCCGTTCGAGCCGAAGCCCGCGCCGAGCTCACCCCGCCGTTTGAGGGTTACGATTCCGCACAGTTTGAAGCCGGCGACCACCTCATCGGCTGGCAAAACGACCGCCACGCCTACCGCTATTGCCATCACTTTGACGATCAGCAGATCACCGACCTGGTGCGCGGCGTCCGTACGTTCTACAAGAGCGGCGAGGTCCCCGTGCGCGAGCTTGAGCGCTTCCATGCCGACGGTCGTAGCGGCGAGCTCAACCGCTATGTGATTCTCAAGCGCCTGTAGGCACCGACGACTCGCCGCCGAGCCGCACCACATCTTTCGGGCAATCTATGCCCGCCCTTTTCAACCCATTGACGGAACGCGCGGCCATGCGTTTCGCATTTATGACCAAGGAGCCTCATGGGAGCCGTCCACGTTCGCACGCCTAAGAACTTTGTGCTCGAGGAGCGCCTGGAGCGCTACGCCGATGCGATCGAGACGAACCCCGAGGCTTATGCCGGAGATTGGCGCGAGGCTTGCGCGCCAGCTGGCAGCAAGCCCTTCGAACACCTTCACCTGGATCTTGGCTGTGGCAAGGGAACCTATCTGGTCGAGCGCGCCCACCGCGAGCCCGACACCCTCTTTATCGGCATGGACCAGGAGCCCATCTGCATCGCCTATGCCGCGCAGAAAATCTGCGAACAGGGGCTATCCAACGCACTCGTCCTGCCCCGAGGCGCCGCATCGCTGCCACAGCTGTTTGCCGCAGGCGAGCTCGATGCTATCACCATTAACTTTCCCACGCCGCAGCCCAAGGCCAAGTACGCTAAAAAACGACTCGTCCATGTCGACCATCTGATGCTCTACCGCCCGCTCTTTTCAGCCGGCGCTACCGTCACGCTGCGCACCGATAGCAAGCCGTTGCGCGATTACGCCCTGGGACAGTTTGCCGCGGCCGGCTACGATACGCTTTGGGTAAGCGACGACGTCCGCCGCGACCATCCCGAGCACCCCGAGACCGAATATGAATGCCGCACGCGCGAGATGGGTGCCGCCGTCTATGGCATTTGCGCCACACCCGGCGCGCAGCCCAGCGATGAACAGCTCGCGGCGGGCCGCGCGCAGGAGCAAAGCCTTGCCTGCTACCTGCCCGATAACCTCGATGAGCTCACCTATGTACCTCTGGGCATGGAAGAGGCCGTCGAGAACTTTAGAAACCGCGCCCGCAAAAGCAAGAAGCGCCTGCCGCAGGAGTCCTAGGGGCTTCTGATGGTCGCGGCGTCGGCAAACAAGTGAAAATAGTCGTCAGCGAACGACCCTCAAACCTAAGTGAGTAGACTATTTTGCAATAGCCAAGCACAGCCCGCATAGCGAAACATAAAACCGCAGGTAGAACCCTTGCGCAAAAGCG
>USIL01000186.1:0-3558 GCA_900554655.1 uncultured Collinsella sp. | reverse complement strand
ACCGATAAAAAGAAGTTGCGGTGAAATAGTTCCTGTTTGGCTGCCAGGCAGCCGATTCTAGGAACTATTCCACCGCAACTTAGATTGGCAAAACGCCGTAACCTTAAAGCTCCAACTCGTTGAGCCTTAAGATGGCCACGATATAGATCTTGAGCGCCTGTTTGAGCTGGTCCTCGTTGGCGCACTCGTTGGGACCGTGCATCTGGCCGCCCCATGCGGGCAGCTCCAGGCCGGTCTCCTCGGGGCCAAACGAGACGGCGCGGGCAAAGTTGCGCGCGTACGTGCCGCCGCCCATAGCAAAGGGCTCAGCATGCTTGCCCGTAAACTCGTTATAGGTATCAATAAGCGCCTTCACGGCCGGATCGTCGGCAGACACCGAGAACGGCACCTTAGCGCGACCCAGCTGGCACGTCACGCCAAAACGGCCCACGAGCGGGTCGAGCTGCTCGCGGATGGTATCGGCACTCGTACTGTCGGGGAAGCGCACGTCGATGACCTGCTCAATATGGCCATCCGCCACGCGGATGACGCCAGCGTTGCAGGTAAGCGGGCCAAACGCCGGACTCGTCGCATCGATACCCAGGCCGCGGCCATAGGCATCCGCATGCACAAAGGCCAAGAACTTGACGAACTCGTGCTCGGCAGGCGTCAGCAGGCGCTCGTCGCGTGCACCAAACGCGTCCTCGGCCTCGCGCAGATACGCCACGATCAGGCCGACGGCGTTGATGGTGCCCTCAGGCATCGAAGCGTGGCCGCCAATACCGTGGGCGAAAATCTGCGCATGCCCGTTATCGAGCGCCGTGATCTCCAGGCGGTCGACGTTCTCGACCGGCGCCGGCAGTTCATCGGCGGCAATCGCAAGTTCGCAGATGGACTGCGACGGGATAGCGTTACTCGCCTCGGCACCGCTCCACGATACGATGCGCCCTCCATCGATCTTGGGGCTCACAAACGTCGCCCCAAACTGGCCCTTCTCGGCATTGCAGACCGGGAACTCGGCATCAGGCGTAAACAGAAAGTCAGGGTTGGGGTAGTTCTCCAGATAATGGTGAACGTCGGACATGCCCACTTCCTCATCGCAGCCCAGCAGCGCGCGGAAGGTGTAGCGCGGAACAATGCCGTGCTTGAGCAAGTAGGCGCCGGCGTAGAGTGACAATACCGCCGGGCCCTTGTCGTCAATCACGCCGCGACCGAGCAGCCAGCCCTCGCGGCGCTCCATGGTGAACGGGTCGGTGTTCCAGCCAGGGCCGGCGGGAACCACGTCCACGTGGCAGATAGTCGCGAGCTGTTTGTCGCCGCGGCCCGGGATATCGGCGATTCCCACATAGCCCTCGTCGTCGCTCGTCTGATAGCCGAGCTTCTGCGCGATGCCGAGCGCGCAATCGAGCGCGTCACGGACCGGGCGGCCAAACGGCGCGCCGGGCTCCGCATCGGCAGAAACTGCCACGGACGGATAACTCACCAGCTGCTCGATATCGGCGACGACATCCTCCCAGACCTCGTCGACATACTCGGCAACGCTCTGCTCCACCTGATTCATGGACGACCTCCTTACCAATGAGCGGCGAGCGTGCCCGCCCCTCACATCAAATACCTATATAGCGAAAAGTTTAGCAAGCTCGGCCACCGAGTGCACCACTGCATCGGCACCCGCCGCCTCGTGCTCGCCCGGCGCCGCCGCGCCCGAATAGATACCAATGCACGGCACGCTCATCGCGTGCGCGCCCTCAACGTCGTTAAAGCGATCGCCGATCATCACGGCATCGCCCGCCGTCGCGCCGAGCGCCGCCAGGGCATCGCGGACCGAATCGGCCTTGGTCTCGCGCCCCTGCGGCGGATTCATGCCAACCACCGCCTCAAACTGCGAAAGCCCCAGCTCGCCCACCATGTCAATGCACTTTGCCTCCATGCGTGACGTCGCCACGGCCAAGCGATGCCCCTGCGCGACAAGGCCATCGAGCAGCTCGGGGATTCCATCGAACACGGGATACTCTTCCGGTCCCAGCTCATCAAAAAAGGCACGGTACTCGTCGGCCACCACAAGCGACTCCTCGCGGGAAAAGCCATAAAAGTCGTGAAAGCTCTTCCACAGGGGCGGCCCGATCATGCGGCGCAGGTCACCCATCTGCGCCTCCGAAAACCCGCGCGCGGCCAACGTCTTGCGCGTCGAGGTCATCACCGCCCGGCCCGTATCGGCCACCGTGCCGTCAAAATCGAACAACACAATCGGCCGCTCGCATAGCTGTAATGCCGCCATCGGCATCCCTCTTCCCCAGTTGATGATTTCCACACCGTCACTTCAAACTGTTGACTATTCAACAATTGAACCTAGCAATGTAGAGCAACTCCACTATACTTGTCGCACTTTGCTCTCAGAAGGCGGCACGCAAGCGCCCCAACGAAAGGTGCAATTATGTCTTTTGCCATCATAACCGACTCCACGTCGGACATCTCCCCCGCCCGCGCTCAAGAGCTCGGCATTTACGTGATTCCACTGCATGTGATTATCGAGGGCGAGGACCTGCTCGACCAGGTACAGATCACCGCCCAGGAGTACGTCGCCCGCATGGCCGGCTCCGAGCAGCTGCCGCATACCTCGCAGCCGAGTGCCGGCGAGTTCAAGGCGCTGTTTGACCGCGTGCGCGCCGATGGCCACGACAGCGCGATCTTTATCTCGCTGTGCAGCGAGTGGTCCGCCTGCTATGCCAACGCCAGCCTGACGGCCGAAACGCACGAACTCGACGTGCGCTGCATCGACTCGCGCACCGGCTCGGGTGCCGAGGGCCTGCTGGTGGAGTACGCGCTCGCCATGCGCGAGGACGGCCGCAGCCTGGACGAGACCGAGGCACAGATCCGCGCGACCCTGCCCGACGCGCACCTGCTGCTGATTCCCCGCACGCTCGAGAACCTGGTCAAGAACGGCCGCGCCCCCAAGCTCGCCGGCCAGCTCACGCAGATGCTCAACATTCGCCTGGCCGTTTCGCCGGAGTGGCAGTCGGGCGAGATCAAGGCCATCAAGAAGGGTCGCGGCTCTAAGCGCATCGTCGCCAACACCATGGTCGACTGCCTCGCGTTTTTGGCCGAGCACCCGGGCTCGAGCGTGCGCGTGCTCACGACCGGCGCTGCCGAGGAGCAGGAACTCGTCAACCAAGCGCTCGCGGGCCAAGACTACGTCGACGCCGGCACCGGCCCCATCGGCTGCACCATCGCCACCCACGTGGGCGTGGACGCCATCGCCATCAGCTACTGCCCCCGCTACCAGCCCGTTCACTAGAGGCACCTTTACCACTTGCGGTGGAATAGGGACTGTTTTTTGGCTTATCAGCCGCAAATCAATCCCTATTCCACCGCAACTTGGAAATCGGCGATCAGCCCAGCGGACCCTGGAACAGTTCCTCATGCGAGCCCATTCTGACCAGTCGGATCACAGGATTAGTCTTATGCGGCAAGTACAGAACGACCACATCGACCAAACCATCGGATAGGTGGAAATCGATGTGGCCGTTGTAGTTTCCGCCCGGGTTTGAGAGCTCGTGGGCGCCATACTCCGCCGGAAGT
>USIL01000185.1:0-3565 GCA_900554655.1 uncultured Collinsella sp. | reverse complement strand
CCCGATTCATTTTAGCGATCGCTTCCTCTCGATCCCTGCCATGGGCGATCACCTTTGCAATCATAGAATCATAAAACGGTGGGATTTCATATCCTTCATAAATTGCCGTATCCACACGAATGCCTAAGCCACCGCTTGGCAGCATCAGATAGTCGACAAGCCCCGGGCATGGTGCAAATCCTGCGTCCGGATTTTGAGCGTTTATTCTGACTTCTATGGAATGATCTTGCCCTGTAATATGAATATCCGATTGTTCATATGATAACTTCTCCCCGGCTGCCACGCGGATCTGTTCTTTCACAATATCCACTCCCGTGATCATCTCCGTGATCGGATGTTCCACCTGAATTCTGGTATTCATCTCCATAAAGTAATACTGTCCGGAATGATCATACAAAAATTCAATTGTTCCTGCACTTTCGTATCCTGCCGCCTTTGCAGCAAGGACCGCAGATTTACACATCTTTTCTCTGGTCTCTTCGGACAATGCCGGAGACGGTGCTTCTTCTAATACTTTTTGATTTTTGCGCTGCAATGAACAGTCTCTCTCTCCCAAATGGATCACATTACCAAAATGATCACCAAGCACCTGTACTTCAATATGTCTGGCATGTTCGATCACTTTTTCCATATACATCTGATCGTCACCAAAAGCTGCTTTCGTCTCGCTTTGTGCTGCCTCAAATGCCTGATCCAGTTCATCTTCAGTACGCACGATGCGGATTCCCTTGCCGCCACCGCCGGCAGATGCCTTGACCATAACCGGATATCCCAGCTTTCCTGCCACCTCGTGCGCCTGCTCTCTGTCAGCAACAACACCATCGCTTCCCGGAATAACCGGTACGCCGGCACGCTGGCCCCACACATCGAGCTGCTCGATGGCGGCGGCGCGGAAGGTGTCGGCCGAACCGATCACAACGTTCTTGCCGCGGGCAGCCATGGCGCTCGCAATCTTGCCGACCGTTGTGGTCTTGCCGGCGCCGTTGATGCCCACAAACAGCACGCAGCTCGGCGTATCGGAAAACGGATCACGCTCAACAGGCACAAAATGGCCCTCGAGCTGCTCGGCCAGAGCGCGGCGAAGCTGCGGAGCGGTCTTGAGGTTCTTCTTGGCCGCGGCATCGCGCAGGTCATCGGAGACCTGAATAGCGACCTCGGCACCCATGTCACCCATGACGAGAGTATCCTCAAGATCCTCCCAAAAATCTTCGTCAACCTCGCCGCCAAAGTAGAAGACCTCGTTGAGGGCCTCGCGGCTGCGCTCAAGTCCGCGCGAGAGAGCGTCAAAGAATCCCATTATGCATTCACGACCTTTCCGGTTTCGCGATCGAGTTTTTGCGAGACGACGCGACTGACGCCGTCAGCTTGCATCGAAACGCCGTAGAGAACGTCAGCGTCCTCCATAGTACGGCGCTGATGCGAAATGACCAAGAGCTGTGTATCGGAACGCAGCACATCGAGGGCTCCGATGAGCTTGGACAGGTTGGCGTCATCAAGCGCCGCCTCGACCTCGTCAAGCACATAGAACGGCACCGTGCGCGTGCGATACACGGCAAAGAGCAGGGCGAGCGCCGTCAGACTCTTCTCGCCACCCGACATGAGCATCATCTTAGTAATGCGCTTGCCGCGCGGCTGCGCCACAACCTCAATGCCCGTCTCGGCAGGATGCTCGGGATCGGTCATCTCAAGATGAGCCTGGCCACCCGGGAACAGCATGGCGAAGATCTCGCGGAAGTTCGCGTCGACCTTCTCAAAGGTAACTAGGAAGGCCTTACGCATCTTGCGATCAATGGCCACCGTGATCTTGGTGAGCGCCTTGCGCGCGCTCTCCAGATCGGCCAGCTGCTCCTCGATGTAATCGGCGCGGCGCTTGAGCTGCTCGTACTCCTCCATGGCAACCTGGTTCACGGGGCCCAGATTGTTGATATGACGCACGAGCTGGTTGAGCTCCCGCTCGGCGGCGTCGCGGTCGGTGGGAGCAGGAAGCATGAGCGCTTCCTCGAGCACCGTGGTGCCATCGGCGGTAATGGCCTTAATGGCGGCCTCTACCTGCACCTCAAGCTTGCCGCGTGCGACCTTGAACTCGTTTTGCGTGGCAGTGGCGGGATCGACCCGCTCCTTAGCGCGGGCAACCTCGGCCTTGGCATCCTCGATGGTCTTCTTGAGCGAAGCGGAGTCCGCCTCTTCCAGAGAGGCCTGGTCACGCAGGCGCGCTGCCCAATCCGATGCGCGTTCCAACAGGGCAGAATAGCGTTCGTGCATGGGGTCGACGCGCAGGCGCAGCAGCTCGAGCGAGCGCGAAGCCTGGCGTGTTCCGCAGATACGACGGTCGATGCCCTCAAGACGATGCTCAAGGTCGGGCACGCGGCCCTTCAGCGAACGCAGGCGCTCGCTCGTCTGGGCCAGGCGCACCTTGGCATCGGCGAGCTTACCGGCGGCCTCGGAATCGTCACGGCGAACGCGATCGAGCTCATCGTTGGCCTCGGCAATCTGGAGACCCAGGTCGCTTGCCTGTGCACGCGCCTCGTCACGCGAACGGGTGAGTTCGTCAACGCGCGGGCGCGCAGCGCGAACGGCCTCGGCGGCCTGCTCGCGGCGCTTGGAGATGCGCACGCGCTCGACCTCGGCGTTGTTGGCGCTTTGCTCCAGGCGGCCAATCTCGGAGAGCAGCGAGCGGCGCTCGCCCTCAAGACGGGCGATCTCGCCGGCGGCATCGCCCTCGGCGGCACGCGCCTCCTCAACGGCCGCATTGGCCTCGACGACCTGATCCGACACATGCTCAAACACAGCAGCCAGATCGGGTTCCAGGCCCTCGAGCTCACGGATGCGGCGCTTGCGCTCCAAGGCACCCGAAGCCTCGCCGGCATCGAGCCCCACGCGCACCAGACCACCACAGCTCACGCGGGCGCCATCGGGAGTCACGTAGGTCACACCGTCAACGACAGGGGCAGCCAACGCGGCAGCCAAGTCATCGACCACGTAATAGCCGCCGAGAAGGGCCTCGACAACCGGGCCATAACCGGAGCGCACGGACAGACGATCGACCAGACGCGTACCGGCAGCGCCATTGGCAGCAGCACCGCCGCTCACGCCGCGCGCCATCAGCAGTGCCTCACCCGAGGCCTTCTTCTGGTCCAGGGCAGCGCGACCGGCGCGCTCGAGTGCGGCAGCGTTATCGAACAGCAGGGCATCGATATCACCTGCGAGCAGCTGCTCAACCAGACCCTCGAGCTCACGCGGTGCCTCGAGCACATCGCCCAGACGGCCCGAAACATCGTCGCCCAGCGCGCCCACCAGACGGCTCACCAGCGGCGAGCTGTCTGCCATGCGGGCATCGAGCTTCTTTTGGCTCGCAAGCTCCGAGCGAACCTCGGACAGCTTGTTGCGCGCTTCGCTCTCGCGATTACGCAGGTCCTTGAGGGCAGCGCGTGCCGTCTCGGTGGCCTCGCGCGCATCGTTCTGGGCCTGACGAGCCGCCTCAAGGGCACTCTCAAGCTCCTCAGCACGGTCGCGACGGCTCTCGAGCGAGGCCGTGACCTCCTCGAGCTGTTCATCGATCTGCTCC
>USIL01000184.1:0-3568 GCA_900554655.1 uncultured Collinsella sp. | reverse complement strand
CGCCGTACTTGGCGGCCTCCTTGTACGCCTTGTTGGCGAAGTTGCCGGTCACGACGTAGCCGGCGCGGCCGCGGCGCATGAGGTTCATGGGGATGCCCGCAAACTGCAGCGTGGCGCCGCCCTGCAAAAACAGGACACGGTAGTTGTCGGGGATGCTCAGCAGGCGGCGCAGGGTTGCCTCGGCGTCGTCGATAATCTGCTGGTACATGCTAGATCGATGGCTCATCTCGAGCACGGACATGCCGCAACCGCGGTAGTCCATCATCTCGTCGGCGATCTCGGCGAGCACGCTTGTAGGTAGTGCGGCCGGGCCAGCTGAGAAGTTGTGCACACGTGCCATCTTCTAGTCTCCCTTATAGTCGTTTGAACGTTCGGGATACTTTAGCACAGTGGAGCGCCAGGCGCGACCGCATCACGGTAAAACTCGACTACGCCGCTATGATTTACAGGATGGTTACATGGGGGAGGGATGCTTTACTCCTCAGGCAAATCCAAATCTGCGAGCGAAGGCATGAGGTTCTCTAGGCGCTTGAGCTCTTCGTCGCAAATTAGCTACCTCCTGCTCACTACGATGCCAGCGTGGCAATGACGGCTTCGTCGCCGGCGTATATTAGGGTGTTGCCATCGGGGATGATCGTCTGGCCTTCGCGCTTGAGCATCACCACGATAAAGGGGTGCTTGCCCTGCGGCACATCGCGAAGACGCTGGCCGGCCAGGCGACCGTGGGGGGTCACGGTGACCTCGCGCAGCGTAACCTCGGCACGCTCTTCAAACGTTGGCGCGGCCATCACCAGCAGGTCACCTTCCTCGATGACGGTATCGCCGTTGGGCAGCACCGGGTGCGCGCCGTCGCGCAGCACCAAGACCACCAGCATGTCCGTCGCGCTGCCAATATCGGCGAGCGAGCGTCCGGCAAACGGATGTCCAGCGCCTACCTTGAGCTTGACGAACGACATGCCGTCTTCGTCGCGATAGTCGTTAAAGGTGCGGCGCACGTCGCCAGTCGCATCGATCATATCGAGCTTCTTCGCCACCGCCGGCAACAGCGAGCCCTGCACCACGATGCTTGACATGGCAATCACAAACACCAGGTCAAATAGGTCGTGTCCGCCGGGAACGCCGGCCACCACGGCAAAGAGACTAAAGACGACCGAAGCTGCTCCGCGCAGACCCGCCCAGCTTACGAGCGCAACCTGGCGAGGGTTCGTCCTAAACGGCGCCAGCAGCATGCCTACGGCGATGGGGCGGCTCGCAAAGAGCATAAACGCCATGAGTGCCAGGCCCGGTAGCAGCATTTGCGGCAGGCGTGCGGGTGTAACGAGCAGGCCCAGCAAAAAGAAGATGGTCATCTCTGCCATCTCGGTGAGGGTGTCAAAGAAGTGCGCCATCTCGACTTTGCCGGTGATGTCACTGGCGCCCAGCACAATGCCGGCCAGGTATACAGCCAAAAAGCCGTTGCCGCCCAGGTAGCTCGGCAGCGCGTAGGCGACGATGGCCACGGCGAACAAAAAGATGGTCTGCGCGTCCTTGGCCGTTGCGTGCGCGCGTTCAATCAGGCGGCCCGCCGCCCAGCCGATGGCAAGGCCCAGGCCCACGCCCAGGATAATCTGCTTGGCCAGCAGTGCGGGAATGTTGATGTCGCCGCCGGCCGCGAGTGTAGCGAGCACAGCGGTGAGCATGTAGGCGACGGGGTCGTTGGAGCCCGATTCGACCTCGAGCAGCGAGTCGGTGCCGCCCCTCAGCGACAGGTCGTGCTCGCGCAGAACGCTAAAGACGCTGGCCGCGTCGGTGGACGCCACGACCGATCCCAGCAGCAGGCCGCCGATCCAGTCGAAACCCAGCACAAAGTGGGCGAATACGCCGGTGATGCCGGCAGTGATGACGACGCCGAGCGTGCTCAGCAGCACCGCCGGCGCAGCGACGGGCTTGGCGCGGTCGATATTGGTGTTAAAGCCGCCGTAGAACATGATGAACAGCAGCGCCGTGCTGCAGACGGTTTCGGTGAGTGCGTAGTCGCTAAAGTCGATATGCGTCGGGCCGTTGACGCCCAACAGCATGCCCAGCGCGATAAAGATGAGCAGGGTGGGGAAGGGGAGTTTTTTGCCGACGGGTTTGATGGTCAGGCACAAAATGATGACGAGGCCGATAAAGAGAAGGATCTGGTTCATGGATAGTGTCCGCTCCTGGGTGGTTGGCGTGGCACGGTCAGTTGTCTGTGGTTATTTGTACCCAAAGATGGTGGGTTTATGGGGTTGGATTGCGGGCGTGCGCGATATCGTCATAGACGACTGCCGTCTTTGCCTCTGCTCGGAAACCCTTTCCAGCTTTATTGCAACGGAGTACAATGGGTAACGTTTAAGTTCAACTTGAAGTTTTAGTTGCGGAGCCGGGCTTCGGCCGCAATGCAAGGAGAGGCGTACCATGGCGATCTATGTGACATCTGATGCTCACGGGCACGTGCGTGCGCTTGACGAGGCCCTGTCTAAGATCTCGTTGACGTCCGACGACACGCTGTACGTGCTGGGCGACATGATCGATCGCGGGCCCGATCCGGTCGGCGTTATTAAGCTCGTGCGCTCGCTGCCCAACGCCCGCGTGCTCAAGGGTAATCACGAGCAGATCATGCTCGATGCCATCATTGGTCAGGATCCGCTCGATGCCGAGACCTGGGATATCAACGGTGGCTGGACGACGCGCGAGCAGCTCAACGACATGGAATTTGAGGCATACGAGGAGCTCGTGCGATGGATGGCCGCGCTGCCGCTCTACGCGGTGGTCGAGACCGAGGAGCGCCCGTATCTGCTGGTGCATGCTGGAATCGAGATGAAGGCGGCGCGCGCGTTTTTGCTTGAGCATGGCGTCGATTGTGCCGATGGCGTTGGAGCGGTGGGTGCCGATCGCGAGCTGCTGCAGCAGATGCTCGCGGTGCAGTCGTCCGATGACCTGCTATGGATTCGTCACGGCTATTGGGATGTGCCGACCGGGCTGCTTTCTGCCGAGGGCAAGGGCCCGGTCGTGGTGAGCGGTCACACGCCCACGGTATCGCTTGGGCGCTATTGCGAGGTTGGTGGTCTGGCGGGGCTCGATGAGGAATCGGGACGCGGGCAGATCGTGCGCTTGGGCGGCGAGGACACTGCCGGTGTGCCCGATCGCATCGACATCGACTGCGCCGCCGCCACCGGCTCCGAGTTCGGCCGCGTGGGCATCCTGCGCCTGGACGACGGGGCGGAGTTCTACGCGAACATCAACCCGGGCGAATAATCGGTGCAAACGGTAGCTAATTTGGGACGGGGCTTTTTTGACTACTTTTGCGTCAACCTGGGCTGCGCGGGTAGTCAATTTGGGACGGGGCTGTTTTAGCTACCCTTTGACTGCCGACGAGCTATCTGGGCTGAGACATGTATCGACCGTCACATAGGGGCAGTTAAAAAAGCCCCGTCCCAAATTGACTACCCTAGGAGCCCGGTCCCAAAGGACTGGTCTATTTGCTCAGGCGCATGGCTTCTTGTACGGCGCCGTAGAGGTTGGCGTCGTTGCCGAGCTCGGCAACCTTGACCTGAGGCATGGG
>USIL01000183.1:0-3580 GCA_900554655.1 uncultured Collinsella sp. | reverse complement strand
AAAGCAGGTATCGCCGGCAACCTCCAACGAGCCCTCCCCCACACGCACCGAGGCATAATGGCGCTCGATCTCGCACGCCGGCTGCTGCAGCACCACGCCGCCGTCACCGGCCGTAAGCTCGCGCGGCACCGTCATGCAGTGCTGCCAGCCGCACGCCACGGTGGGCGCGTTGCCATAGGTCGGCTCATCGGGCATGCCCATCCAGCCGATCAGCATGTGGCGACCGTCCTCGCCGTGAACTCCTGCGGAGCATAGAAGTCAAAACCGGCGTCCCACAGGCGGAACTCGCCCAGCTCATAGACACCGTCACCACCCGTAATGTCGCCCGTTACAGGCATGTAGCCCGCTGCATACACATTGCCGCGGTCCCAACGACCGCCCTCGAGCCCCTGGGGCGAGAACGACAAAAATGCAGCGGTATCGCCATTCGCATCGAGCTCGATATAGCCGGGGCACTCCCACATAAAGCCAAAGCGCTCGGGCGTAGACACACGACTCTCGAGCTCCCAGCTCAGCATATCGGCCGAGCCATACACCAAGATCTCGCCCACATCGCGCCCGGCACCCTCGCCGTGCATGGCGCAAAATCGACTATCGACATGCGGCCCATCCACGCGACGACGCGCGCCCAGCACCATGTGGTAACGCCCGTCATCATCGCGCCACACCTTGGGGTCACGCACGTGGCAGGTCAAATCCTCGGGATAATCATCGGACGCCAGCACCACGCGCTTTTGGCTGAACTCCCGACCGGCAAGGCCATCAACGCTCTCGACATAAACAGTATCGGCGCGACGGCCGGTATTGACGTAGTCGTACGTACCGTCCGCATCGGAAAGCTTAACGTTGCCCGTATAGAGCACGCGAATGCGGCCGTCCTCGGCAAGCGCGGAGCCTGAATACACGCCATGGCAATCGAACGGCTCGTCGGGCAGCAGCGGGGCGCCAACATATTCCCAGTTCATAAGGTCGCGGCTTGTGGCATGGCCCCACATCTTTACGCCACCGTTCACATCAAACGGGGCATACTGGAAGTACGCGTGAAACACGCCGCCCGCTTGGCAAAGACCGTTGGGGTCGTTGAGCCAGCCCGCCGGCGGCATAATATGGAAGCGCTGGCCATACGCGCCATGGCCGCACTCAGAGGCGGCAGCGTCAACAGCGGCAACCAGCTTTGCAAGGTCGCGGCCAAGTGCATTAGACATATCAAAGTCCTAACGGATCGAAAGTAACAAGGCGCCAGAGATCGACACCGGATACGGGAAACGCCCGCGAGCATACAACCCGCGGGCACCCTTCAATCAAAAGCTCTTAGGCCTGCTCGGAAGCCTTGGGCTCGTCCTTGTACAGGACAAACGAGACGCCAAAGGAAACCAGCGCGGCGACCGCAAACATGATCGCGTACTGCACGGGCTGGGCCAGGCACAGCAGGATACCGAAGATACCCGTAACGCCCGTACCGGAAGCGGCGAGCGAGGTGAGCGCGCAGACCAGGGCGCCGCAGCCGCCGCCGATGCAGCCAGCGATGAAGGGCTTAAAGAAGCGCAGGTTCACACCAAAGATGGCAGGCTCGGTAATACCCATGAAGGCGGACAGAGCCGAAGGAAGCGCTAGGCCCTTGATCTTGGCATCGCGGGTCTTAAAGGCAACGGCGAGGGCGGCGCCACCCTGAGCGATGTTGGCGGCACTGGCGATGGGCAGCCAATAGGTCACGCCGTACTGGGCAAGCTGGCCCAGGTCGATGGCGGTGTACATCTGGTGAATACCGGTGACGACCGTGGGGGCATAGAACAGGCCGACGATAAAGGAACCGATGCCAAAGGGCAGGGTGAGCAGAGCCTGGATCAGACCGAGGACGGCATTCTCGGCCCACACAAAGACGGGACCGACGGCGATAAGCGTCACGAGCACGGTCACGAACACGGAGACAAGCGGGGTTACAAAGAGGTCGAACATCTCGGGAACGATCTTGTGCAGACGCTTCTCGAGGAAGGCAAGGATCGCGCAAGCGATGACGATGGGGATGACGTGGCCCTGATAGCCAACCCACTCAAAGCTGTACACGCCGGGGATGACGTTGACCATGGTCTGCACGCCCTCGGAGGCGACCGTGTAGGAGCTCTGCAGCGAGGAGTTGATGAACGCGCCGCCGACGACGGCGCCCAGGTACGGATTAGCGCCGAAAGCCTTGGCCGCGGAGTAGCCAATCAGGATCTGCAGGATGCCAAAGGACGTACCCGAGACCAGGTCGGCAATCTTGTAGATGCAATTATTGGTGTCGAGCGCGATAAAGCCGTTGGAGGCCATAAAGTTGAGGGCGCTCATGATGCCCAGCAGCAGGCTGGCGGTAAACAGGCTCATGCCCTTGCCGCTCTTGACGTGGAGCACGGTTTTGAAGAACGGCGACTTGACCATGGCCTGCACGGCGGGCACAAGCACGATCATGCCGAAGAAACCGTAGACGACGGACGGGATGCCGGCCAGCAGCTGCACCGCCGGGAGCATGACCTTATTGATGCGGGGCGACGCGAACTTGGACATGTAGATGGCCGTCAGCAGGCCGATGGGCACGCCGACGAGGATAGCCCCCGCCGTGACGTAGATGCTGCCCAGGATCATCGGCAGGATGCCGAAGATGTCGTTGCCGGGCTTCCATGTCGTGCCCAGCAGGAACTTGAGCGGGCCGATCTTGAACAGGGTGGGCACGCCGTTTGCAAACAGGAAGATGCAGATCAGTGCCACCGCCAGGATGGACACACAGGCGCAGAGAGTGAACACGCCCTGCATAACGCCTTCTTTTAGCTTGGAGGTCATTTTCCTATACTCCTTTGGTTCTATGCCATGTAGGGGCCGGACATGTCCGGCCCGCAGCCTTCCCATAACCGCGCGGTCACGGGTATGCTGCGGGCGGGGCATGCCCCGCCCCTACGGTGCTGCCGCTATACTTTACTGCACATCCGCCCAGGTGGTCAGCTCACCGGTGTAGATGCCCTTGATCTGGTCAACGGTCAGGTCGTCGGTGGTGTTGCCGGGGTTGACGACGACGGCGATGCCATCCAGCGCCAGGACGGTAGCCTTGGCGCCGCCCTCGACCTCGGAGTCCTTCAGCTCACGGCTGGCCATGCCGATGGTGTAGGTGCCCTCCAGCGCACCGGAGACGCCGGTGGTGGAATCGGTGGTCTGGAGCTCCAGCTCGGCGTTGGGGTTGACGGTCTTGTAAGCCTCGATCAGCTTCTCCATCAGCGGAGAGACGGAGGAAGAACCGCCGACGACCAGCTTGCCTTCGGCGCCATTGCCCGCGTAAGCCGCCGCGTCGTTGCTGCCGACATAGCCGTGCTCGTTGATGATGGCCTGGCCCTCGGCGCTCATGATGAAACTCATAAAATCCTGCGCGGCCTCGGAGGCATCGCCCTTTGTCGCAACATTGAACGGCCGCGAAACCTTATATGTACCCGCTTTGACGTTTTCGGCAGTCGCCTCGGCGCCGTCAATTTTGAGCGCCTTGACCGTATCGTTGAGGGAACCGAGTGAAATATAACCGATCGCGTATGGATCGCCCGCGCCATTCGTCATCATAACA